>JBIKKS010000325.1:0-3330 GCA_044360235.1 Flavipsychrobacter sp.
AACTTTATTAATCATATACTCTATTTTCCGCCACAGTTATTGGTTTTCACCAACGACAAGCACAAAGATAAATCATAATGAGCACAACCATGTGCTACACTTGCAATAAGTCCACATCTCAAAATGTGGATATCTTAATCTCTGCCACACCTGTTTTGGCATAAGTTGGTGCACTTTTTGAGGCATCAATAGAGCGTAATCCATTTTTCCAGTACTCAATAAACCCCACTATCATTATGTCAGTATACCATTTCCCAAGCATCACAACAACCGTTGCCAATACACCCCATTGTATACCGCACCTTACCACTAAAACTACCGGAAATTGCCTCAATACCGGAAAAGTGAATAGTATTGATAATCAACGAGTTACATCAAAAAACACAAAATTAACCGGCAAATAACCGGCAAACCAGAAATAAACAATAAACCAAATATGAGCCCTGAACACCAACCAATAAAAGAGAAGATGTCATTCAGAGTCACGACACCCCCCAACAGGAAAATGCATGCATACCGGAAAAGGGAATAGTGTTGATAATCAACGACTTGAGTGCCAAAACACATGAAAACACCGGCAATATAGCCGGCACACAGCCCCTTCGGCTGTCCCTCTGCTCTCGCTCTCTTCCCCGCTCCTAAAAACCCTATGAGACACCAGCAATTGCATGCATACCGGAAAAGTGAATAGTATTGATAATCAACTACTTATCTATCAAAACCCATGAAAACACCGGCAACAAACCGGCAAAACTAGAAATGAACAATAAACCCAATAGGATCATAAAACAACGCAACAAAGCATCAATTAGAAAAGTTGTAACTTTACGTTTACTATTTTGTGAAACCTTATGGATTACAGAAATTATATAGTGTCACATTCGCAGTTGATGTTAGGCAAGCCAGTAATTAAAGGTACTAGAATTACTGTTGAACTAATATTGAAAAAACTATCAGAAGGTGCTTCGACTTCCGATATTGTTGCCGCATATCCGTCCGTTTCACCTGAGGCTGTCAACGCTGTACTTGCTTACGCGGCTGATGTTATCTCCAACGAATCTTTGATTTCAGCAGCATGATAGTTGCCGATGAAAATATTCATGCAGGTATTATCCTGTCACTACGCAATGCTGGCATTCCAGTCGTTTCAATCGCTGAGCATTATAGCGGCATAAAAGATGAAGAAGTTATTAAAAAAGTACTCAATTTAGAATATCTGTTGCTTACCGAAGATAAAGACTTTGGCGAGTGGGTATTTGCACATCATGTTAAAGATTTAAGTGTAATTTTTTTGCGTTACAATCATCATGATTACATAGCCATATCCAGTATTTTAATCAATTTGCTAACTTCAAAAAAATTAGAAAAGCCTTTTTTCTTAACCGTAACAACAAAAAAAATAAGAATAAGAAAACTTTAATTCAAACATCAAGTAACCCTGTTCAGGGCCAGTTAACACAAACATTGATAATCAACGACTTAAGTGCCAAAACCCATGAAAACACCGGCAAAAAACCGGCAAAACCAGCAACCGATTTTTAGCCTCCTTCACCCCACTTAACAACCACCTTAACAATATTTCTTACAATATGAGCCCAACAGTTTATAATTTAGCCCTCACAATAGCAGCTTATGTCATTAAGAGGTTTTATATTAGTAATATTTTTTAGTTGTATAGCCGCAGTGCAGGCTACTGCCCAAAACAATAAACCAGCCGGCACAGATACATCTTTTGCCACAAGTTCGCGCATCACTGCCATTTGGCTGCACGACAATAAAGTAAAAGAACTCACTAATCTGGGCATGTTATGGGGATTTATCAAATACCATCACCCCGCAGTGGCACAAGGCAATATAAATATGGATGCTGCCTTATTTGCAGTACTACCGCAAGTTTTGGCAGCCCCCAACACCGACTCTGCCAATTCCGTAATGCAGCGTTGGATAGTTGGTTTTGGAAAACCACAGCCCTGCACACAATGCAAACAATATGAAAAATCTAATGTCACCAAACTCATGCCCGATTATGGTTATCTGTTTGAGAAAGATAATTTACCCACATCACTACAAGAAAAATTAGAATATATACGCCAAAACAGTGGCGCTGGCATGGGACATTACTACATCCAAATACAACCCGGGACAGGTATCCCCATATTCACCAACGAAAGACAATATGAAACCCCCTATCCCGATGCAGGAATTAGGTTGGTATCGCTTTACAGGTTTTGGAATGTCATACAGTATTACTATCCCCACAGGCACCTCATAGATGCCGACTGGAATCAGGTACTTTCCCAACTCATACCCACCTTCTGCAACGCCACAAATGCTACAGAATACCAGATGGCTTGCCTCAAATTGCTCACCCGCATACAAGACGCCAATGCCACACTCAATGGCAATACCCAACCGCTAAATGAGGCTATGGGCAAGTATATACTGCCTTTTACAGCGCAGTTTATTGATGATAAACTGGTAGTAACAGGCCACTATAAAGACCAGTCGAATGTAAAAAGCAACGTAAAACCCGGTGATATCGTAGAGCAAATAGACGGCCTCGGCATCCTCGATCACATACGCAAATACATGGATATTACCCCCGCCTCCAACTATGAAGCCAAGTTACAATACATGGTTTCATCTACTGGTGGATTGTTGCGCAGCAATACCAAAGAAGCTACAATCACCATCATAAGAGACGGTAAACCCCAAAACATAAAACTAAACCGAATAGAAGTAGATACCACCATGCAGCTCGTAGACGATGGTATTGCTGCTGCTAAAACAACCAAATTATTGCCCGGCAACATCGGCTACCTTAACCACGGCTCACTGGCAAAGGGCGACCTAGCCAAGGTTAAAGAAATGATGGCAGGTACCAAGGGGCTGATAATAGACATGCGTTGCTACTCAAGGGTTTATGTAATGAGCGAGTACAAGTCGTGGCTCAAATCCACTAATGCATCTTATTTGAGATACGCTTTTATGAACATCAATCATCCGGGTGTATTTGATATAGCCCCAGCAGTGCCAAGCTATAATGACGCAAATGAAAACAGCTATAAGGGTAAACTGATAGTGCTGGTAGATAGCCGCACCAAGGGTACTTCAGAGTTTCATACCATGATGCTACAGTCAATACCCGGTGCGAGAGTAGTAGGTAGCACTACTTCGGGCACTGATGGCAACAGGTCTGAAGTGCCTTTGCCAGGGGGAGTATATACCTCCTTTTCGGGGCACGGAGTACTATACCCCGATGCCACCGAAACCCAGCACAAAGGTTTGCGGATAGACAAAGAAGTGCGCCCCACCATTGCGGGCATACTA
>JBIKKS010000326.1:0-3324 GCA_044360235.1 Flavipsychrobacter sp.
GACAACACCAACGAAAACATAACTCCTCCAACAATAACTAGCCCCAATGGCTTGCGGCTGGTAGATGCTGCACCCAGTGATAGGGCTATGGGCAATGCTCCAAACACCATGGCAAGGCTGGTCATAAGTATCGGGCGAAGCCTAAGTTTAGAAGCCTCGATAGCTGCCTCCATGATAGTGGATCCTTTCTCGCGGAGGTTGTTGGCGTACTCTACTATAAGTATACCGTTTTTGGTGACGAGCCCTACTAGCATGATAACACCTATCTGTGAAAAAATATTCAGTGTTTGGTCGTAGATCCAAAGTGTGAGCACAGCACCGGCCAGTGCCAGCGGCACTGTGAGCATAATGATGAGCGGGTCAATAAAACTATCGAACTGAGCAGCTAAGATGAGGTAAATAAGTACCAATGCTAGCAGAAATGCAAAAGAAGTATTAGAAGCACTCTCGGCATAGTCTTGTGAGGAGCCAGCTAGGGAGTAGCTAAAGCTATCGTCGATAAGTTTTTCGGTTTCCAGCTTGTTATAAATGGCTTTCATGGCTTCGATGCCATCGCCTATTGTTTTGCCAGGGGCTAGGTTGGCAGATAGTGTGGCAGATTTGTACCTGTTGTAGTGGTAGATCTGTGATGGGCTGGTGGACTCGCTGAGCGCAACGATATTGTCGAGCGATACTAGCTGGCCATTCCGGGCACGAACATAATACTGAGCGATGTCTACAGGGGCATCGCGGCTATCTCTATTCACCTGGCCTATGACCTGATATTGCTTGCCACTCATGGTGAAGTAACCCAGCCTACCATTGCTGAGGGCAAACTGTAGCGTTTGCGATACATCATTGATAGAAATACCCATATCGGACGCCTTCGCACGGTCTATGCTTACTGATAGTTCAGGTTTGTTGAACTTGAGGTCTACATCTACGCCCTGAAAAGTTTTATCAGCATTAGCCTCGTCCAGAAAACGGGGTAATACTTTTTGTAGCTTACTAAAGTCTATGTTTTGCAATACAAAAGCTACTGGGAAAGCACTGCCGCTGCGCTTTACAGCTATGGTTTGCTCCTGGATAGGGAAAGCCTTGCCAAAGTTTTTCTTTTGCAGTTCCTTGCCCAGCGATTGCACTATTTCAGCTTGGCTACGGTTGCGTTCTGCGGGCTCGCTGAGGCGCACATTGGCCATACCTGAGTTGACAGAGCCATTAGAGAAGCCGGGTGCAGTGATGGAAAGTACTACTTGTTTTTCGGGCACGGAATCCATTAGGACGGTTACTAATTGGTCCATGTAGCCGTCCATAGCATCGTAAGAGGTGCCCTCAGGTGCCGATACCTGCAGGCGGAAGCGGCTGCGGTCTTCGAGAGGTGCCAGCTCGCTTTGCAGGTTTTTGCCAATGAACCATATAACAGCAAAAGAAGCCACAACACCCGTTAGTGCCACCCAGCGGTGCTTCATGATCCATACCAGACCATTGCGGTAGCCGTTTTCCATGCCCAGAAAAAATGGCTCTGATAGGGTGTAGAACTTTGATGCTTTGTGCACATCCTTGGTCATAAGCACATTGAGCACAGGTGTAAGTGTAAGCGATACAAAAGCAGAAATAAGAACTGCACCGGCTACTACCACCCCAAATTCGCGAAACAGCCGACCAGTAAAGCCCGGTAAAAAGATAATGGGTAAAAACACTACCGCCAATGTTATGGAGGTAGAAATAACAGCAAAGTATATTTCCTCGCTACCTTCCTTAGCAGCACGGTGTTTGTTGAGTCCTTGTTCTATTTTTCGGAATATGTTTTCCGTAACTACTATACCATCATCTACCACCAAACCAGTAGCTAGTACTATGGCCAGAAGGGTGAGGATATTAATAGTGAAACCCATAATGTACATAATGAAAAATGCACCAATAAGGCTGACTGGAATATCGATAAGCGGACGAAAAGCAATGAGCCAATCGCGAAAGAAGAGGTAAATGATGATTATAACAAGCAAGAAAGAAATGATGAGGGTTTCTTCTACTTCCTTGATAGACTTGGTGATAAAGGTGGTGGTATCCATGGCTATATCCACCTTAATATCGCTGGGAATGTCTTTTTTTAGTTGCTCGTATCGTTTGTAGAATTCATCGGCTATGGCAACATAGTTAGACCCAGGCTGTGGAATGAGCGCAAGCGCCACCATGGGTACTCCGCTTTCCTTTAGTTGGGTTTCTTCGTTGGTGGCACCCAGCACAGCTTCACCTATATCGCTAAGGTGGATATCGGTACTGTCGACGTGTTTTATGATTAGATTGTTGAAGTCTTCTTCGGTGTATAGTCTGCCCAAGGTGCGTACTGCCAACTCGGTATTATTGCCGGAAAGCTTGCCTGATGGTAGCTCAACATTTTGCTTATCTAGTGCAGCCTGAATATCTGGAAAAGTGATGCCATAGCCAGCCATTTTTAGCGGGTCGAGCCAGAGGCGCATAGCATATAACTTCTGCCCCCATACCTGTATGCTACTAACGCCGGGTATGGTTTGCAGTCGCTCCAGTAGTACGTTTTCGGCATAGTCGGTGAGCTGCATGGGGTTTTTGTTCATGCTTTGCACCGTCATAGATATGATAGGGCTGCTACTGGCGTCAGATTTTGATACAACGGGAGGTGCATCTATGTTTTGAGGCAAACTTTTGATGGCTTGAGATACTTTGTCGCGCACATCATTAGCAGCGGCTTCTAGGTCTATACTGAGGTCGAATTCTACACTGATGCTACTGGCACCTTGCAGGCTGGTAGAGGAGATGCCCTTGATGCCTGCTATGCCGTTTATAGACTTTTCGAGAGGTTCTGTGATTTGCGACTCTATAACATCAGGATTGGCACCTGAGTAGTTGGTTTTTACATTGATGATAGGAGGATCGATAGAGGGGTAGTCTCTTATGCCCAGTGTTTTGAAGCCTATAGCACCAAATACTATGATGATAATATTGAGTACTATAGCCAGTACAGGCCTACGAAGAGAAAGAGAAGGTAAACTCATATTGTGCGCCGAAATCTATTCAAAAATAGACTATTTGCAACGAAAGATGTATGTACTTGTATTGAGGTTGTAAATCTGTGGATGTGCAAATACTATAGAAATGTGCATGTAGTTCATTGGTAGGGTATAATGAAGAAGGGATATTGTTATGTGTTTGATTTTTTGCTAAAAATTATGATTTTGGGGTAAAAAAGTACGCCTGATAGCAGAGGGTTATAATTTTAATTTACTGGTATCTCTATATGTGTTCCAAAACAAGATCAACTCTATCGTATTGTCATTAATGCGATAGTATAGAATTATGCGTTCGTGA
>JBIKKS010000465.1:0-3321 GCA_044360235.1 Flavipsychrobacter sp.
AACTATAGGACCAGCCGCGGATATAACACTAACCGTTGTAGTAACACGGCAACCACTCACCGTGTATGAAATAGTAGCAGTACCCAGAGTGATACCAGTAACGATACCGCTGGTGATACCTACTGATGCTACTGTTGTAGGTATGCTCGTCCAGAAACCACTAGGGGTGGCACTGCTAAGCGGAGTACTAGCTCCTATACACAATGACGGTGAGCCGGTGATGGGCGCAGGGAAGGGGTTGACCGTAACAATAGCCGTAGCATAACATGCACCACCGAAGGAGTAAGTAATAGTAGCAGTGCCTAAAGCATTGCCAGTAACTATACCAGAAGAAGAACCAATTGAAGCTATTGCAGTATTGCTGCTGCTCCATGTGCCTCCTGTAGGTGTGCTGTTGAGCGTAGTTGTAGCTCCTAAACAAGCAATAAGTGTACCTGTTATGGGGGAAGGAAAACTTGTTACAGTAACAGTGGTAGTCGTATAACATCCACCAATATTATAGGTGATGATAGTAGTGCCAGCAGTCACTCCAGTAACAACACCAGTAGCACTTACAGTGGCTGTGGGTGGGCTGCTACTGCTCCATGTACCACCTGCTGTAGCATTACTTAAAGCAGTTGTTTGCCCTACGCACACCGATGGTGTACCCAAAATGGGTGTAGGTGGATTGCTAACTGTAAATGTAGTTGTGCCACTTGCAGAACATATTCCCCCATAACCGGCAGAAATTGGATCGTTAACAGCAGTAAGGGTATATGTGTAAGTGCCTGGGGTTAAACCACCAATACCTGTAGGATTGGCAAGTGTAGAAGTATAGCCTAATGGACCAGACCAACTATAATTAACAGCACTAGTAGTACCAGTAGATAATAAAAAGACAGTGTCTGGAACGCAATATGGAGCTGTGGCATTAGTAGCGGTTACGGTAGGTACTGCACATACTTCTATGTCGTCAATAGCCAGCAAACCCGCTGTACCTCCACTTTCTGCATTTATACCTACAAAGTAAACACCTGTTGTTGGTACTGTAAATGTCTGTATGTATTGCAGATAAGTAGTACTGTTAAAGGCAGTGAGTCCTGGACCTATAGTGCCAGGAACACCGCCCATAGATGTTGAACCAACAGCAGGCGGCGTGCCAACAGTACTAAATTGGGTTCTGATAGTTTGCCAAGCAACGCCATTTGTTCTGTACCAGAAACTAAGGGTATAAGTGGTGCCGGCTGTCATATTGAGAGATGGTAACAATAACCATTGATTAGCCCAACCAGCAGAACATGCACCTGCACGAACAAAATTGTAAAATTTACTGCCGCCAGGTGTGTGATTAGTATTGATTGTGCCTAAGAAAGTAACATTGGTTTGAACGCCAGATATTACACAGTTCTGAACTGTTGCACCCATACAATTGGGTGTTGTTTCACCAAAAGTTGTTCCTACTTCAAACGTTTGGAGATATGGTATGGAGCCAGCAGCACCACAAGTAGTCATTGCGGTAGCTATTCCACTCATTATTGCGCAAGCATCTGCTGGAGCAATTCTGAACCAGTATTGGGTGCCCGGTGTTAGACCAGTAGCAGTATATGTAGTACCCACGCCAGCCATAACAGGGTATCCTGGAGCAAGAATAGTTAATGCTGCATCGGCATAGGCATATACCATGTAGTTGATAGGAACTACAAACCCACCACCAGCTGGTGAAGGTGTCCAGCTAAGATTGATAAAGTTATTGCCAACAGTACCCGTGACAGGAGTGCCAGTAGGGGTGACGCAAGTATTGAAATTGCCAGTTAGTGGAGCTGTAAGGTTGTATTGAGGTCCGACGCAATTGTTGTTAAATGCAAAAACGTAAATGTAGTAACGTGTATTAGAGTTGAGAAGGGTAGTGGTATATGATGGAGAACTTCCGGATGTAGAACCCTGAATAACTATACCCCCACCAAAAGTAGCACCAGTAGCATAAGTGATAAATGCAGCAGGCGCTGCGTACAATGTAGGAAATGTGCTAGCAATAACGAGATATCCTGTAGAGCCATTAGGCGTAAAATTGACAGTAGCTCCAGATGGTGTAACGCCTGTAAAAGAGATACCAGTAGGCTGTGTGGTGGGTGCAACAGCCGCAGGGTTATTGACATCTACTGGTCTGTTTGCAGAGCATACACCTGTGCTGTAGTTAATAATAGTTGTTCCTATGGATACACCCGTTACTACGCCGGCAGCAACAGTAGCTATGGCTGGTGCAGAAGATGTCCACACGCCACCAGCAGGAGCACCAGTAAGTGTGGTGGAGCCTGGGAAGCAAATGCTGGAGATACCAGTAAGAGTAGGAGATGTGCCTACAGTAAGAGGAAGGGCTGAGCTACAACCACCAATAGTCAAGTTGATATTAGTAGTACCATTTGATACGCCAGTGACCACACCAGCAGGTGATACGGTAGCTACAGCGGGTGCAGATGACGACCAAACACCAGCACCAGACCCAGTGAGTGTAAGTGAAGAAGGCATACATAATGTGGTAGGGCTAGACGGGGTAATGACAGGTGTAATGGCGGTAGTACCTTCTACATTGACTGTGAAGCCAGTAGATGTGGCATATACAGTTTGGGCACATGGCGCGGATGCAGCTGCACGCTGGGTAAGTAGCAATTGAAAGGGTAGTGTGTATGAATTGCAACTGAATGCAGGCAAACAACCGGGTGTAATGCCCCAAGCAGGACCGGCAGTCCAGAAGCTAGAGTTGGTAGCCACTCCACAAGTGCCGCCGGGAATGCCACTGCTTGTGCCACCACATGCTAACCAGCCAAAATTGCAACCACCATTGACCCTGAATGTAAGTGCAGAATTATTCCACAATACTCCTGCAGGACCGTAATAATTGAAAATCATTCTTATGTCGGTAAGAGTAGCAGCAGCAGGAATTAAAAGATTATTAGTGTTAGTGCAATACTCAGTAGTACTGGCAAATGCAGGGTACCATGTACCCGTAGTATAAGTAAAACCAGAAGATAATGTGCCCGATACTAAAGGGTCGATGATGAGCGGATATGAAGCAGATGGGTTATTGAGTAAGCTACCCGGAACTTCTATATCTAATTGATTACTGGAATGGCTATTGTAGGTTAATGGGATGATTTCAGTATTGCTTTTGTTGCGTTCATAAGCAATGGCTTTGTTGATGACGAAGATCTCCTCAGAGTATTTATTGTTGACGTTTATCGACCCGTTTATTGATTTTTCTT
The DNA here is from genome assembly GCA_044360235.1 of Flavipsychrobacter sp. Lineage (GTDB taxonomy): Bacteria > Bacteroidota > Bacteroidia > Chitinophagales > Chitinophagaceae > Nemorincola. The sequence continues at coordinate 3,240 of JBIKKS010000465.1, forward strand.
TTTCTATTTTGAGTTTCAATCCATCATCAGATGTGTATTTGTCTCTGAATACTAATTTGCCGGAGGCATAGGCAGGCAAAGC
>JBIKKS010000449.1:0-3316 GCA_044360235.1 Flavipsychrobacter sp.
TAGCTGAACTTGTCAAAGTAAGATTAGCACCGCTACACAAAGTATTAGGAGTTGCTGTAGCAGATACTGCACTAGGAACAGTGTTTACTGTCACGGCTGTTGTAGTTGCAGTAGTTGAACCGCAAGCGTTAGTAGCAGTCAATGTGTAAATACCTGCGCGTGCAGTTGTTACAGCAAAAGCTGCTGGGTTTTGTGAAGTAGAAGTAAAACCACTAGGACCAGCCCAAGCGTAAGTGACAGCGCCTGTGCTGCTAGTAGCTGAACTTGTCAAAGTAAGATTAGCACCGCTACACAAAGTATTAGGAGTTGCTGTAGCAGATACTGCACTAGGAACAGTGTTTACTGTCACGGCTGTTGTAGTTGCAGTAGTTGAACCGCAAGCATTAGTAGCAGTCAATGTGTAAATACCTGCGCGTGCAGTTGTTACAGCAAAAGCTGCTGGGTTTTGTGCTGTAGATGTAAAACCACTAGGACCAGCCCAAGCGTAAGTGACAGCACCAGTGCTACTAGTAGCTGAGCTTGTCAAAGTAAGATTAGCACCGCTGCACAAAGTGTTAGGAGTAGCAGAAGCAGATACTGCACTTGGAACAGTGTTTACTGTCACGGTTGTTGTAGTTGCAGTAGTTGAACCGCAAGCGTTAGTAGCAGTCAATGTGTAAATACCTGCGCGTGCAGTGGTTACTGCAAAAGCAGCAGGGTTTCGTGATGTTGAAGTAAAGCTGCCCGGGCCAGACCAAGCAAAAGTAACAGGATATCCATAAGTTGCCTGAACATAAAGCCTCTTAAATGTTCCACCGCACGGATCACCAAAAACAGTATTTGTGGCAGGGATAGTCGCTGTAGAGTTGCCAAGCAAGTAACCTTGAACTACTGACAAGCTGGTAGAAGCATGGCAAGAGCCTATAGCAAAGCTGTCACAAGAACCGGTGGGAGTGCCATAGCTGGCGAAAGTTACACCGGTGAACACAGTACCTGCAGGGGCGGTTAATGTCATTGTGCCATTTTCATCAACTGTACCGCAAACCGAACCAATATTGCTCGTTGCTGAACTGGTTAATGTGAGATTTGAACCGCTACATATTGGATTTGGTGTGCCGCTTGCGGAAACTGCAGTAGGGACAGTGCCAACTGTAACTGCCTGAGTAACGAAATCCGTACCACAACTATTGGTAACCACATAAGAGATAGTAGAAGTACCCTGAGCAACCCCGGTTACAATACCACCTGTACCTACTGTAGCAATAGTATTGTTGCTGCTTGACCAAACACCACCTGCTTGGGCATTGGCAAGAGAAGTGGTAGCAGACGCGCAAACTGTAGCTGTACCAGTTATAGTACCAGCATCGGGTATAGGGTTAACTGTGACAACCCTAGTAGCAGAAGCTGTTCCGCAACTGTTGGTAACTGCGTACGAAAGAGTAGTAGTGCCATCTGCTATTGCAGTAAAATCACCATCAGAATTGACAGTACCTGTAGCCGTATTACTACTATTCCAAGTGCCAATATCGCCTGTGGTACCATAGGTGATTAGCTCACCTTCGCATAATGTTGAAGGACCTGTTATGGTGCCTGCATCTGGTAAAGGACTTACAGAAACGTTAATAGTGGAAAAGCATATGCTGTTAGTGTAACTTATGGTTGTGTTTCCTTCTGAAATACCAGTAACTACACCTGTGCTAGCATTTACAGTGCCTATTGCACTGTTACTGCTGCTCCACGTGCCGCCTGAAACGCTGTTTGATAGAGTTGTATTATTAGATGCACAGACAGTAGTAGTGCCAGTAATAGCTGCTGGTTGATTGTTTACTGTAAGGACTTTAGTTGCATTGGTGCCACATCCGGTATTGTATGAAATAGTTGTAGTGCCAGCTGTTAGTGGCGATATAATACCAGAAGTAGCATTGATAGTAGCTACACTTGTCGTGCTACTACTCCAGGTTCCGTTTGCAATTGAGTTGGTGAACGTAAGGTTAGTACCGGTACATGCGTTGTTGTTACCAGAAATCGCAGAAGGAGTGGTGGAAACTGTAACTATTCTGGTAGCAGAGCAAGCTGCATTGTTGTAAGTGATCATAGCAGTACCTGCAGTAACGCCAGTCACTACACCTGTTGTGTTTACAGTAGCTACAGCTCCGTTAGAGCTACTCCAAGTGCCACCCTCGATTAAATTACTTAAAGCAGTAGTATTGCCAGCGCAAACGAAAGCTGTACCGGTGATGGCAGCACCAGCATTTACAGTAAGTACTCGAGTAGCTGCTGTGCCACATCCAGTGCTGTAAGTGATTCTGGTAGTTCCAGCGCTAGCAGTAGTGATTGTTCCATTGTTAGAATTAATAGTGGCAACACCAGTATTACTGCTGCTCCATGTACCGAAGGGTACAGTATTGCTATAAGTAAGACTGTTGCCGAAGCAGGTGGTGGAAGCGCCAGTAATTGATGCAGGGGTTGTAGAAACAGTAACAATTTTGGTGGCTACTGCAGTTGCACATCCGGTTCTGGTGTAAGATATAGTAGTTGTGCCACTTGAAGCGCCCACCACAGTTCCAGCGAGTAATACTGTGGCAACGGCACCATTAGAGCTACTCCAGGTGCCACCAGAAGTAGCGTTACTGAGAGCAGTAGATGAGCCCACGCAAACATTAGTAGTACCCCCAGTAATGGCAGATACTGTAGGTGCAGCACTTACTGTCACAATCCGTGTAGTTCTACTACCACAAGCAGCTCTGTAAGAAATTGTGGTAGTGCCAGAGGCAACACCAGATACTACACCTGTAGTAAGGCCTATAGAAGCTACGCTAGTAGATGAGCTACGCCATGTGCCGCCAGTTGTAGTATTAGTAAGGGTTGTAGTGGCGCCTGTACACACTGTACTGCTACCACCAATAGCAGCAGGTGCGGCTCCAACTGTAACAGATGTAACTGGGCTGGTAAGTGAGCCGCTAGTGTTGCAAGAGCCTGCACCTGTCCAAGTTATCACACAATAATAGTAGGTAACGCCTATTGTGGCAGTTGATGGTAAATAATTTAAACTTCCAGTAGAGCCAGTAGTGCTAGTAGTACTGGTAGTACTGATGATAGTGCCACCTATAGTACTGTTAACTGTATTGCGATACCAACGTACAGTGATAGCAATTCCTCTATTAGGTCCACTTCCAGTATTACACGTACGGTATCTGAAAGTAAGATTTGAAGCCGCAGCACTTTGGCAGAATGTTCTAGCGGAAGTTATATCTCTGACAGTGTTTGGAGCATATACTCTTTGTGCAAAAGATTCACTTGAAAAAGCTGACAAGAGAATGGTAATAATTGATGCTAT
>JBIKKS010000327.1:0-3315 GCA_044360235.1 Flavipsychrobacter sp.
TGGTAACAGGTCTGCTGGTAGGCAATGATTTTGTGAACTATAGCGTTTCCAATACATGTGGTACAGCAGTAGCTACCCGTCCGGTGGCGGTATATCCTGTGCCTGCTGTGCCCGAAATAGCGAATTATCAAGGTTGGTTGTACACCACCATGCCCTTTGCTACGTATCAGTGGCGGCTCAATAACTTTGATATACCCGGAGCCAATAACGATAGCCTATATGCCCTGCAGCCAGGTATCTATCAGGTGCAGGTGGGCAATGATGAGGGGTGCAAGTCGGTATCGGGTACTTACCAGTACAATGGCTGCGGACCAGATGATATGGTTATATACCCCAGCCCTACCAGTGGCGACCTATCTATAACCTGGTGCAGGGCAGTAAATGCCCGACTAACCACTGCCGATGGCAAAACCGTAGGCGCAGCAACTGGTGTCAGTTCCATCACCTTCAGGCAGCTACCTGCAGGTTTTTATTTGCTCACTGTATATGAGCTAGATGGTACTAAGGTGAAGACTAGTAAGATAGTGAAGCTTTAGGGGAGAATCCTTGTTTACTAATTAATAATGCACTTCCCTTTCTCCCTTTAAGATTTATTTGTATGTTGTGGTTGTAGTTCAAATATAACGATTCTATGAACAGTAACGTTTATAAACTATTACATCTAGCACTTTTGCTACTAGCAGGTGTAGTGTTTTTACCATCTTGTAGACAACCAGTACTCACATCAATATATCCATCTTCAGGCCCTCCCAGCACTTTGGTACACGTAACTGGCGAAAATCTAGAAGGTTGCGTAATAAAATTGGATGCAGGCACCCTCAATGAAAGAACATTGGAGGGAGGTTTCTTTAAAGCTAACTTTTTTACAGTGCCAGACGTTTCCTTGGGATATCATACCGTTAGCATTATTCGCGATCGGCAATCGTCTGAAAACGTATTACGGTTCAAGGTAACTGGCGGCACTCGTCGGCCTGCGCCTCGTATAGACGATATTACATGTCGTATGTTTCGTGTTGGTAGAGATGGCAAAGTATTCATGTTATTGTTAGTGCATGGAGCCAATATTGATGCGGGTGCAAAAGTGCAAATTGGTGGTGTGCAGCAGCCGTCTTGGTTGTGGCGCGCCATTAGCAATCGTCCCAACATGATTGCTAGCAACCCTGCCACGTTGGGCTATCCAATCTTTCATTATGGCACCTTGTTATGTCCCATCGGTAATCTTACCCCTGGCGACACTATCCGAAATATTACGATAAGAAACACCAATGGAGCTGTTTCAATAAATACTTTTAAGTATAAAATTGCAGATAACCCATTAACTCTCGACAGTGATGGTGATGGACTAACAGATAGTGCTGAAGTAAACGGAGTAGATGCAGACAGTGATGGAGTAATTGACATTGATTTGAGGGCAGCTGGTGCACATCCGTTGCACAAAGATCTTTTTTTGGAAGTAGACTACATGGAAGGTTTACAGCCTGCTGAATCGATTTGGCGAGCTTTTGACAGTATTTTTCGGAATGCTCCTGTACTAAACAGCGACGGTACACAAGGCATTGTGATGCATGTCGACAGAGGGCAGGGTGGAGTAGGATATAGTAATGGAGGAAGAATACCACCTGCGCCTACTTCTATACACTAAAAGCGAGACATTTTGATAGGAAAAGGTTAGGTATTTACCGATATTGCATATGTGGAAATTACCTACATCCAGGTTATGCAGGCGGTCAGGCATATAGGGATGATATGATCGTTATAACCAAAGAAACAAATCCTTTTTTATCTCCTCAGCAATATGCAGAGATTAGGGTATCTACGTTTCTACATGAATTTGGTCATACTTTAGGGTTGCACCATGGTGGTAGGGACCACCTACAATTCAAACCAAATTACAACAGTATAATGAACTACACGTTTAATAGGGAAGGTATTGACCTTAATTGCAATCATCGTGATACAGAGAGTTATCGGGTTTATAACTATTCTCAAGGGATGCGTAAATCATTAAACGAAAACTGTCTCAATGAAGCTGATGGAATATGCGACAACGTACCAATAGACTGGAATGGGAATGGTATTAATAATGAAACATGTATAAGAGCGCATATACATAGAGATCCTGGGCATACTATTTTGTATGACCATTGCGACTGGAATAATCTGACCTATAAAATTGGTGTTCTTAGGTAATTCTATTTAAATGCTTATTTCAAATCTCATTTCATGAAAAAAATATTAGTTATCAATCTGTCTCTTTTAGCTGTAGGTTGTATGCTTATGGGCGCTTTTAAGCTTACAGATATTTCATCATCAGTATTTCTGGCTGCACCCTTTGCCAGTGGGCTGATACCTCCGGCTACCGAATTCTCCGAAATCCAATATCCAGGTCCTATTGTAAAGCCCGATGTCAATCTTAAACCCCAAGAGTTAGGGAAGCACGATTTCAGGCTTGATATCGACGATAAACCCGTTTACGGTCCGTCTGCTCATTCAGGATATGTTATGTCGGCTACCGCAGGTAAAATGCTCGTACAAACTCCTAAGGGTATATTAACTTACACCTATGTATTGCCCGGCACAGCCATCATACCAGTGGCTGAGAAAGATAAAGTATCGGTAAGGATCAATCAGGGCATACCTGATAACGACCAAAACTTTGTGATAACAGACAGTGTAAATGGCAAACTATTGCATTCATCGGGTAGGCAAGGAAGCAATCAACCTGTAAAAATTCAATTTTCACCAGACACCAGATTGTATCAAACCGATGATTACGAAACTATTGTGACTGACAGGCATTACCTACGTTACATATCAGTAATATTTCAACATGGTAAGTACACCACCAAAATCATTCCCAATAAAAAAAACATAATAACCATAGATGGTGAACAATATTCTTTTGTTGTTTTGTCTAGTTACGAGTCACATCCCACACCTGCTTATGCCGCTCAGTCTGAATGGGAAGGATATTACTTGGAATATTATATAGCAAAGAATTTATAATTGTAGATAATAGTTCATTCTATCACCCAATAACATCTTTATTTTTCGATAGGTCTTACTATGCCATCATCTGTCAATTGTAGTTGTATAACCCTACCCGAATCAAATGCCTTTATGTTTGGACTCATACTATATTCAGTAGAGATGCTATCATATCGGGCCGATATTGGCTGTAATGCTTTGTTGACAATCATGAACTTATTGTTTTCTTTTACCACATGAAAGTTCACTTCACGATTCACGCTGCTGTATATGTGGTCATACTGTGGGGGGAAGTAACATTGGTTATTGGTGTTATAACAGCCTTTT
>JBIKKS010000328.1:0-3308 GCA_044360235.1 Flavipsychrobacter sp.
TCGAGTGGGTATACATTAGCAGCCCCAAAACGAGTAGCACTAACGGACATTCTATTCATCCTGCTCACTGATAGCAGACTATTCAGAATATTTACCTGGACATTAGTGACCATATCACTACTTACAGGATTGTTTATCATATTCAGAATGTCTGTATTTACTAGCCACTCTGGTGTTTCAAACAGTTGTTTATTCAGGAAGTCTAGTGCTTCTTTTTGTTTTGCTTTTGGTGTTGGTTCGTATACTACTTCACCTTCCTGCTCCACACTTTTCGGCGACTCATATACACCACCCACATTTTTGAGAACATGTCCCATATATCTGGTGTACTGAGATACTGCGGCATTATACATCACAGATAGGTTTTCGTATTTATCTGCCTCTTCTTTAGTCCATTCTTTTAGTTTGGGCAATACACGTTTCAGGTTAAGGATACCATAATGGCTTGCGCGTACATTGTTGTCTCCCAGATCTTCAGTTTGTGACCTAGGGTCAAATGGATTGGTTTCTGTACCAAACCACAACCTTGGGTTAGCTTTTAGGCTATCATTTACCCATTTATTCACAATAGTTCTATCTGCTTTTTCATCAGGCGCAAATGTAGATTTGTATCCCCACTGTATTGCCCACTTGTCATAGTCGCCTATTCTAGGAAACATGCCAGGATCTGTGATGCCATCGCCAGGCTGAGCAACATAGTTAAATCGGGCATAATCCATTATAGATGCAGTATGTCCGTGAGCTTCTACCCATGCCTTGTCTCTCAGCAATTCTACAGGTGTTCTGCTACTGCTACCCATATTGTGCCTCAAACCCAGCGTATGTCCTACCTCGTGAGAAGAAACAAATCTTATCAATTGCCCCATCAGTTCATCGTCAAACTCCATACCTCTGGCGCGTGTATCTACTGCAGCTGCTTGTACAAAGTACCAATCATGCACTAGTTTCATTACATTGTGGTACCAGCCTATATGGCTTTCTATTATCTCTCCACTGCGAGGGTCATGTACGTTGGGGCCGTAAGCATTAGGGATATCAGAGGGCAGATACCTTACTACAGAGTATCGAGCATCTTCCAGATTCATAGTAGAGTCTGCTTCGTTCCACTCTTTACCCATAATAGCATTTTTGAAGCCAGCGTGCTCAAAAGCTACTTGCCAATCGTTGATACCTTGAATCAAGAATCTACGCCATTTTTTAGGAGTTGCAGGGTCTATATAGTATACTATTGGTTGCTTGGGTTCTACCAGTTCGCCACGCTTCCATTTTTCCATATCTTCCTCTTTCGCTTCCAGTCTCCAGCGCACTGCAAAAATCTGCTCTTCTGTTTTCTGCTGCTTGTCATCAAATTTTACGAAATCATCTGCAAAAAAACCTACTCTAGGGTCGAACAGTCTTTTTACCATAGGAACCTTTGGCAACAATACAAATGAATTGTTCATTTCCAATGTCACAGCACCGGCTACGTAAGCAGCAGGCAAAGTAACCGAAGAACCTCTGCCTTGAGGCCCTCCTGTGGGAGTGGCAGGCGGGGCAGAAGTGAAAGTGCGAACTACTTTAACCTCTGTATTGATAGGGAAGGTACTAACAGAAGATATGTAAGTTCTGTCCGCCACCTGATTACCTAGGTTGAATCTGCGTTTGGTACTGCTGTTAAGGCTTACAGGTTGGTTGTCTCCCTCAAAAAAGTCACTAACCTCTATTACTACACTACCTTCATCTTTGCCAAAAGCCTTAATGTCAAATGAGCGGGCAATTGGATTGAGGTTAGAGTTGCTTACTGCTTTGAAAATATCTGTGGTAGAGTCGGCTACACTTATCACTGTCACTACTCTCAAAAACACTTTGTTGTTAGGCCCTTTCTCCCAAATAACGGTGTTTCTATTTTCCATTTCCCCAGCATATATACCTCCTCCACCAGCTACCTTGCTGTAGCGAGAGGTAACTATCATTTCTCTGTTGAGTATAGAATCTGGTATCTCGAAGTACCATTTATCATCTACTTTGTGAATGGTTAATAGTCCTTGTTTAGTTACAGCTTTGTCGGTAATGACCTTGTTGTAAGGTTTAGGTCCTTTTTTGGAGCTACTACTATCTGATTTTGTAGCCGGACTAGAGGTAATGACACCCCCTTTTTGTTTCTTTTTTTTGTTTTTGGCAGTGGCCGATAGCGCCAAACAAGCTACTAATGGCAACACAATGTATTTCTTCATATCAGATTTGCAGTGAGTTAAGCATGTAATATAATGACGAATACCGATTTTTCAATCACGACATTAAAACTACCGTATAAATTCACCTCATTGTGACAATTGGTTGGAATTATAGAATGACAAGAAAATACACAGTACGCTATTTTGTAAAAAAGAAACGTACTGTGTAGCTGAAGGAAAGTAGAACATTGTAAAAAAGTAGAATAAGCCGATTATTCGAAATATTGCTTCAGTTCTGCATCAAAATATTGCAAAGCATTGCGAATAGGCAATGGTAAACCGCCCCCTAATGCACAAAGTGAACCAATCTCCATGGTGGTGATGAGGTCTGTAAACAACTCTCTATCCATTTTATAGTCGCTGTTGAGTGCTTTTTCTATCATTTCATACCCTCTGGTAGAGCCTAACCTGCATGGAAAACATTTGCCACAGCTTTCGTGAGCAGTAAACTTAAACAAATGGTTGATATAGCTAATGACTGGATAAGAGTCGGGCAAACAAACAACAGATGCATGTCCGAGTAAAAATCCGTTTTGCGAAAAAGATTCGAAATCTACTGTTAGCGAATTTATCTTTTCTACTGGTACTAGCCCTCCCAGCGGACCGCCAATATGCATGGCTTTGATAGTACTTTTGAAGCCTTGTCCTAGTTCGTTTACTACGGTACTTAATGGAGTACCCATATCTACCTCATAGATGCCGGGTCTGTTAAAGAAGCCATCAAGCGAAACCAGTTTAGTGCCCGTAGATCTGCCTTTGCCTATTGCTGCAAAAGCAGCACCACCATTTTCTATTACCCAAGGTATACAAGCCAGTGTCTCTACATTGTTGACTACAGTGGGCTTGTTAAATAAGCCGTGCTGTGTAGGGTAGGGTGGGCGCACCCGCACCTCGGGTCTTTGTCCCTCAATAGATGATAGCAAAGCGGTTTCTTCACCACATATATATGCACCTTGTGCTTTTATAACTTTAAAGTCGTAGTTGAAACCAGAATCAAAGATGTTTTGTCCTATATATCCTAGGTCTTTTATCTCTGCTATGGCTGCCTCAGTTATGGCAATTGCCTCTGGGTATTCTCCTCTTATATACACTACT
>JBIKKS010000329.1:0-3293 GCA_044360235.1 Flavipsychrobacter sp.
AGCTATACCGCCCGGATAATAGGTGCTGAACAAAACAAGAGATATGATAAACAGTACTGGTACTATATACCTACCATTGACATAGGGCGTCTTAAACTTGCTCTGCAACCTGTGTGGGTCGTTTTGCAGCTTCAGTATACCACCACACACCAGCACAAACGCAAACAAAGTACCCACACTGGTAAGGTCTACAACCACCGTCAAATTCATAAACAAGGCAGGTATTCCCACCACGCAGCCAGTGAGTAAAGTAGAAAAAGATGGTGTTTTGTACTTGGGGTGCATTCGTGCAAAAATGGGTGGCAACAGGCCGTCTCGGCTCATACTCATCCATATACGGGGCTGCCCCAACTGAAATACCAGAAGCACACTGGCAGTGGCTATTACTGCACTTATAGATATGATACCCGCTATGTAATTAGCCCATTTACTGTTCATGCTACTGAACACAAATGCCAGCGGATCTCCTACATTCAGCAATTTGTAACTGGTCATACCCGTCAGCACCAGTGCAACTAATACATAGACGACTGTGCATATAATGAGGGAATAAAACATGGCTCTTGGCAGGTCGCGCTGCGGATTTCGGCACTCCTCTGCAGTAGTAGAAATAGCATCAAAGCCTATATAAGAGAAAAACACAGCCGATGTACCCGCCAGCACACCACCAATACCATTGGGAAGAAAGGGAGTCCAGTTGGCAGTATCTACATAAAAACAACCTGCCACCATCACCAGTATTATAATAGCAATCTTCAGTATCACCATTATATTAGTGCTCCTGCGCGACTCACGAATGCCTATGTATATGATCCAAGTGATAATGATAGTGATAAAGAAAGCAGGCAAATTGCATATAAACCTAGTGCCAGCTACTATTGGGGCATTGTTCCAGGCAAGTTTGGCAGCCTCAGATAGCCCATCCTTGGCTGTCCAGTAGTCAGTAGCTAGGTACTCTGGTATGTGCAGTTGCATGCCCCCTATCTTTATACTATTGACAAGCGATGTAAAATAACTACTCCACGATATAGCCACTGCAATATTACCTATGGCATACTCCATCAGCAGATCCCAACCTATGATCCATGCTATCACCTCACCAAAAGCAACATAGGAGTATGTATATGCGCTCCCCGACACTGGCACCATACTGGCAAACTCTGCATAACAAATAGCAGAAAACCCACAAGCTACCGACACAAACAAAAACAACAAAATAATACCCGGACCACCATCAAAACTAGCCTTACCTATGGTAGAGAATATACCGGCACCCACTATAGCCGCTATACCCATAAAGGTAAGATCACGCACAGTGAGCACCTTCTGCATACTGGACGAATGACCATCTATAAGACCGTCAGCTACTTCTTTGTTGATATGGGTAAGCGTCTTCTTACGAAAAATATCTTCCTTCATACAGGTATGTGCGTGTGGGCCAATGCGCCTTTGGTGTACAATGTTTTTTAAGGCTTAGGTGGCTGTGGCGGAGCAGCTACTTGTGGTGGTGCGGCTTGCTGCTGTTGGGCAGCCTGCAACTGCAACACAGCAGTGTTAATACTCTGCTGCGCCAGTATATAGCTGGGCTCCAACTTCATCACTGTTTGCCATATACCTATAGCATCCTGCACACGACCAGAAAGATAATAACACACACCCAAATTGTAATACACTTCATACATTTTGGGGTAATTTGGATAAAGCTGTTTGGCCTTGTCGTAGTCTGCTTTGGCGCTATCGGGCATATCTAGTTTCAGGTAAGCCACACCTCTATTCATGTACCCCGATACGAAGGTAGGATGAACCTCTAGTGCTTTATTGTAATACTTGATACCCGTACGAAGATCGGCACGTTTTTTAACGGTGTCTTTTTCAGCCTCCGACCTATTGACGTATGACGAAGCTACATTGGCATTTACCAATACACTATTAGGAGAATTCTCTATATCGTGCCCAAATAGTATTTCATCGTTTTTCCAGTCGGCATTGCGATCTATGGTTTTAAACCCATACAGCCCTACTATTAGTACCACTACAGCCCCTAGTGCCATTCTGCCAGTAGCAGCAGACTTTATCTGCTCCATACCCTTATACAACAACCACGCAAGAGCTATACAAAACCCTACTGATGAGTGAAATATAAGACGCTCGCCCATAGTACCACCTATATTGAAGATGATATTGCACACAATAAGGAGGTTTAGCAGATAAAAAGCAATAGCAAATGATAAAACATGTTTTTTCTTGAAGTAATAAAACATACCTCTAAACAGTGCCACATGCACTATGAGCGACAACCATACCGACCAATGGGCAAATGTCTTGTAGGAAATGGTATTATATGAATAATCGGATGAAAGTGGGTGTGGGAAAAGCAGCAGTTTAATGTAGTTGAGTGTAGTAGATATCTTAGTTGCCAGTTTCTCTATATTATCGGCATTGGCATAAGGATTGTTCAGAATGTCGTTGTCAGAGCTGGCATTCATAGAAGCTACTATACTGAAACGCACCATGGCATACACCACTACTACTGCTATGTAAGGCAATGTAGCCGAAAAACACTTAGAAATAGAAAATCCATTAAACAGATAGAAGGCTAACGGCAATAGCAACACCATGGTAATAGCATATTCCTTTGCCAGAAACGCCAAAAACATGCACCCCAGCGCAATAATCAGGTTTTTTATTTTTTCTTCTTCGTAGTATTTAAATGCATAGATAAACGTAGCACAGATGAGCATCAACGACATTATCTCATCACGGCTCTTTACATTGGCTACTACCTCGGTATGTATGGGGTGGGCTGTAAACAATACTGCTGCTATGAGCGCAATAATACTATTGTCCTTAAACACTATGTTCCTCAGAAAGTACAACAAGGTGATGACACACCCCATGTACCATAGTACATTGATAACGTGACGGGTAGCCATGTTCTGCAAAAACTTTTGCTCTGCGGGTGCCTTCATTTCGTAGGTCATACCCCGCTCCAGGACACTATCTACCTTGTCTTTAGGCACTGCACCAAAAAACTGCTGCTCTATTGCAAATGTGACAATAGATAACGGACGATAACGACCACCTGCCAGCTGATTGGAAGAGTTGAACTGTCGATAGTAACTATCGAAAGCATCCTTGGTTAGGATATCTTTAATACCAGCAAAACCCTCATAGACATATTCATTCTTCACTATAACTATAGTGTCGTCCAGCGCATACTCGTGCTTGAAGGTGTTACAATAAAATACAAATGCCAGTAAACCTACTATGATGGCCTGCACCTTGAACTCGTA
>JBIKKS010000330.1:0-3292 GCA_044360235.1 Flavipsychrobacter sp.
CGATAAAATATGGTCTGAGATTTTCAGAGTAGGTGGTCCACAAGGGCTAAAGCCTATAGGTCTTGCTGCCCGCGATACCCTCCGTCTCGAGAAGAGTTTCTGCCTTTATGGCAATGACATAGACGATACCACTAGCCCCATCGAGGCTGGTCTCGGTTGGATCACTAAGTTCACCAAAGACTTCACCGCCCGCCCCATCATCGAAAAACATAAAACCGAAGGCACTACCCGCAAACTGGCTGGTATAGAAATGGTAGACAAAGGTATACCCCGTCATGGCTACACCGTGCAGAATGCTGCTGGCGAAGAGATAGGCGTTGTCACCTCTGGCACACAGTCGCCTAGCATGGGCAAGGCTATAGGTATGGCTTACCTCACTACTCCGCACCTGGCAGAGGGTACCGAAGTATTTGTAATGATTCGCGACAAGGGCGTAAAAGCAAAAGTGGTAAAAATGCCATTTATGTAATAGCCTATTGGGCAGTTGCCTTATGTATTATTTATATTTCTTTACAGTATTAACCATATCAAAAAAACACACCCCACTGGTGGGTAAATAAATACAACATGCTACCAAAATACAAACGCATACTACTAAAACTCTCTGGCGAATCGCTGATGGGCAACCGCAACTTTGGCCTGGATGCTCAGATGCTCGAACAATATGCCACAGAGATCAAGTCTATCACAGACCTCGGTGTACAGGTAGCTATAGTAATAGGCGGTGGCAACATATACCGAGGCATGAACGAAGCCGAAACAGGCATAGAGCGTGCTCAGGGCGACTATATGGGCATGCTGGCTACCGTTATCAATGGTATGGCGCTACAGGCAGCACTAGAGAAAGCTGGGGTAAATACCCGCCTGCAAAGTGCCATAAAAATGGAGCAGATAGCCGAGCCCTACATCCGTCGCAAAGCTATCCGCCACCTAGAGAAGGGTAGGGTGGTTATCTTTGGTGCAGGCACTGGCAATCCTTATTTTACTACCGACACCGCCGGCTCGCTCCGTGCGGTAGAGATAGATGCCGATGTGATACTGAAAGGTACCCGTGTAGACGGCATCTACACCGCCGACCCCGAAAAAGACCCTACCGCCACCCGTTTCGATACCCTTTCCTTCTCAGAGGTCATTAGCCAAAACCTAAAAGTAATGGACATGACCGCCTTCACGCTCTGTCAGGAAAACAACCTACCTATTATAGTTTTTGATATGAACACCACTGGCAATTTGCTCAATGTAGTAAGTGGCAAAAAAGTAGGCACACTGGTAAGTTAGTTTTTAGTTTAATATTCTTTCTATATACAACCCACCGTAACTTCTGTTGCGGTGGGTTTTTTTAGTATCGGTACATGGGTGGTTGTGGTTATATTGGGTTTATTTTTCATTTCCAGTTTTGCCGGTTTTTTGCCGGTTATTTTTGTGTTTTTTGATGTAACTGATTGATTATCAATGGTATTCACTTTTCCGGTAGCCTTCGCGTAAAGCTATGGCTACTGAAAGGTATGATGGCATTTTGTGGTTGTTTTTTGTCTTAACCACTGACTCTTCTGATTGATTTGATTTTCAGGATATGGGTTGTATGGATGCGGGTGTATGTGGTTATTTCTGTTCATATTTGGTTTATTGTTCATTTCTTGTTTTGCCGGTTTTTTGCCGGTTGGTTTTGTGTTTTTTGGTGTAACTGATTGATTATCAATGGTATTCCTATTTACCGGTTGCATGCATTTGCCGGTAGTTTTTGTGGTGAGGTGCGGCACACACTGGGGAGTGTGGGGTGCAGTGGCAATGAAAGCTGTGGTGCTCTGTGAAATTGTATACTGACATAATGATAGTGGGGTTTGTAGGGTAATGGATAAAAAGACTACGCTCTATTGATGCCGCAAAAAGTGCGCCAATTTCAGCCATTTTAGGTAGTGGCAGTGATTAAGATATCCACATTTTTTCTTTCGAGAGACGCTTGCAGAAATTAAGACGAAGCGAGGACGCTTCGACTAGGGAGAGACTCACGAGGACGGAGGCTGCTAATAGTATGGTGCAGTTAGTGCTATTTGTGAGCGAGGACGCAACTACAACAGATGGTGCTGATATGCTAGTATTTTGAGATAGCGCGCATACTTGATAATGTTATATTAACATTGCCCCCCCCTAATGATAGCCTTAAAAATATATCGTTTTACAAATTCTACGAATATACCTTCGTGATGTTGGCATGAATTATTTCTATTGGCTTTAAAGTGTTTCAGTTTATACTTAATAGTCTGTTTTCTATTATTATCTGCTAACTAAAAAATACCTATACACCATTTTATGAAAATGAAGACGAATACCCAGACCCGCAGGAATGCCGGAATCTTTGCACATTTGAAAATTGCTATTTGCCGGCTGCTAACAGGCGCTGCACTGTTGCTGAGCTACACAACAAACGCACAACTCCCTAGAGTGACAACTGTAAGTCCGATGGTGGGCTACCCGGCATCGTCGGTAACTATTACAGGTACCAACTTTAATACTACACCGGCCAATAATATTGTTTACTTTGGTGCCACGAGAGCTACCGTGAATACAGCCAGCGCTACCTCGCTCAATGTTACTGTGCCTATAGGTGCCACTTACATGCCAGTATCGGTAAACAATACTGCATCAGCACTTACTGGCTATTCGCAATACCCCTTCCTGCCTACTTATGACAACAGCGCGTATATACCCGGAACGGTAAATATGAACGGCTAGGTGGCCTTTACCACCGGCTCGAGCCCTCAGAATGTAGCCATAGGCGACCTGGAAATTTAGGGAACATTTATTTCACGATAATAAATCAATTTTATATGAAATACACTATCAAATACGCACTCACTATCATCTGCCTGCTGCTGGCAGCAGTGACACATGCGCAGTCGCCACAGGGCATACCATACCAAGCAGCTGCCCGCAACAGCAGCGGTGCAATACTGGCAAGTACTGCAATATCTGTAAGGTTTACCATACGAGATAGCATAGCTACGGGCGCTATTAAATACCGAGAAATACATAGTGTTACAACTTCTGCACAGGGCATGTTTAGTGTAAACGTAGGGCAGGGTGCGGTAGTATCAGGCACATTTGCTGGCATCAACTGGGGAACTAATGCCAAGTTTATGCAGGTGGAGCTAGACCCTGCTGGTGGTAGTAGCTACATAGACATGGGTACCTCTCAAATGATGAGTGTGCCGTATGCTTTAAATTCAAGTTCTTTAAAACTAAGAGTTAGTGCTACTGGCGATACACTGTATAGTGGTGGTGGTAATTATGT
>JBIKKS010000333.1:0-3284 GCA_044360235.1 Flavipsychrobacter sp.
TTCATACTTACGGGCGGTGCATCTTTTTCTTTGTTTTGCACAGCTGGTTTTGGCGAATTTCTGGGTGCTGCTGCGCTTGGCTTACCTTTTGTAGCGGCAGGAGGTTCTTGTGCTTGTTTTATAGACAGTCCTATTCTTTTGCGTGCCTTATCTACCTCCATTACCTTTACCATAACCTCCATATTCAGCTTTAGTACTTCATTAGGGTCTGTGATATATTTATGAGCTATTTCAGACACATGCACTAGGCCGTCTTGTTTCACACCTATATCTACAAACGCACCAAAACGGGTAATATTTGTGACAATACCTGGTACTATCATTCCTGCATGCACATCTTCGATACTAAATATGTTAGCAAACTCAAATTGGCGTACCTCGCTACGAGGGTCTAACCCGGGCTTTTTCAGCTCATTGATGATATCGCGAATACTGTGTTCCCCTATGTCTGCAGTAATGTATTTTTTGGCATCTATTTGTTTGATAAGCGTTTCGTTTCCTACTAGTTCTTTTACCTGCACTGCGAGGTCGCTAGCCATTTTGCTAACAATGCTGTAAGCCTCTGGGTGTACTGCGCTGGCATCGAGTGGGTTATCGCCTTCTTTGATACGTAAGAATCCGGCACATTGCTCATAAGCCTTAGCGCCCAAACGGGGCACCTTCATCAACTGACTGCGCGAGCTGAATCTGCCCAATTCATTGCGATGTGCTACAATATTAGCAGCAATAGAAGGACCAATGCCACTCACATAGCTAAGCAAATGCTTACTGGCAGTATTCAGGTTGACACCCACTGCGTTTACGCAGCTTATTACGGTTTGGTCTAGCCGCTCTTTGAGGCGCACCTGGTTTACATCGTGCTGGTACTGCCCTACCCCTATACTTTTTGGGTCTATTTTCACTAATTCTGCCAGAGGGTCCATCAGTCGTCTGCCTATACTGGCTGCACCACGAATGGTAATATCCTGATCGGGAAACTCTTCGCGAGCAATCTCTGATGCTGAATAAATAGAAGCTCCATCTTCATTGACTAGAAAAACTGGCAAACCAAGCTTCAGTTTTTTTATGAACCCCTCTGTTTCCCTGCCAGCTGTGCCATCGCCTATAGCTACCGCCTGTAGCTGATGCTGCTGCATTAGATTACGCACTCTATGCTCAGCATCCATGAGTCTGTTAGGCTCATGAATGTATATCAGGTCAGTTTTCAGCAGATTACCTTTTTCGTCTAGTGCCACCACTTTACAACCAGTACGATAACCGGGGTCTATAGCCAGTATACGCTTACAACCTAATGGAGAGCTCAATAATAATTGCCTCAGGTTTTCTGAAAATACATTTATGGCTTCTTCGTCAGCTTTTACCTTGAGTGCCATCCTGAATTCGCTCTCCAGACTCACCTGTAGCAATCTGCGGTAAGCATCTTTTACAGCCTTGCGCACCTGCTCGCCTGCTTCATTATTACTTTTCACAAATATGTCTTCTATCAGCAGCAGTGCCTCTTCTTCATTGGGGGCAATACTAAGTCGCAGCACACCCTCCATAAAGCCACGCATTACTGCCAGCAACCTATGCGATGGTATGCGCGATACAGGCTCTGCAAAATCGTAGTAGTCTTTATATTTTATACCTTCTGCTTCTTTATCTGCCAATACCTTGCTTTGCACAGCAGCTTTATCTTCAAACATGCGACGCATACCAGCACGAACTTGTGCATTTTCATTCACCATCTCGGCTATGATATCTCTGGCACCTTGCAGGGCATCTTCGGGCGATTTCACATTTTCTGTTATGTACCCAGCTGCTGCGGTCATAGGGCTGGTGTTATCTTGAGCCAATATGATTAGTGCCAATGGTTCCAGACCGTTTTCACGTGCTGTTTGTGCCTTAGTTTTGCGTTTGGGTTTGTAGGGCAGGTATAGATCTTCGAGTTCGGCTATAGTAGCAGCACTATTTATTTTTGCCTGCAGCGCTTCTGTCATCTTGCCCTGCTCAGTAATGGTTTTTTCTATAAATGCTTTTCTATCGGCATATTCCTGCTGGCGGGTGGCTTCGTCTTGTATTAGTTGAATCTGTACTTCATCCAGCGCACCGGTTTTGTCTTTTCGGTAACGGGCTATAAAGGGTATAGTGGCACCCTCTGCCAGTAACTGTAATACGGCTGTAACATCAATGGTTCTAAGGTTAAGTACGGCTGCTACACTGTGTGCGTAATCTATCATTCTATGCAATTATTTTTTGGGAGTGCGAATGTAAGGAACGATGAATAAATAAAGTGACCCTAGATAAAGAAAACAAAGCTGATGATAACTGTACTTGTAAAGAGTACAAAAAATCATCAGCTAATAAGAGTATAATAATTACGATGAAATACCTAAGCTACAGCTTTCTTCACCACACCTATACGCGAAGAAACAACATCGCCCAAGCTGATAAAGAACCCTAAAACCATAATGACAATACCTATCCACAACACATTGATGTAAGGAAAAACCAATGCTTTGAGTACAATAAAGTCATCCATAGGGTTGGTTTGTCGAACTTGAATGTCGATAGAAGCTGAATCTTTGGAGTGTACATTGAGCGTACCAAAACGAGCATAAAGACCCATAGACAGTACAGTATCATCTACCTGCATTATATATTGCTTATCTCTGAGTATATATATTGGGTTAATTTCCTGCTTCACGCCTTGCATATTGTGCACAGTAAGTTTTGCCTTTACAGCTAGGTCGCCATCTTTGGCCACATACCGTTTATCATTAATTTCATTGCTAAAGCCGTTAAAAACCATAAAACCATTTGCCAGATAAATAGAATCTCCTGGTTTACTTACTATGTGGCTACGATAGGTGCTGGTATCGGTTTTACTTTTGTCGGTAGCACTGTTGATGTAAGTGAATATATCCCTATCCCAGTAGTGTTTGGTAGATGGATTAGCACTCAAACCTTGCTCGCCCTTTGGATTAATAAATGCATCGGGATACAACACAAAACGTTCCAATGTTTTTTTAGTAGTAGTGTCTTTACGTTCAAAAACCACCCTGTAATAGATACGTTTGTCTTTGCTATGTACCTCACTATCGCCTATGTAAGTAGCAAAGTAGCTGCCCATAGCCACTGGTATACCTCTGAACATGATAACATTCTCCATGTTCTCTTTAATAGTTTCCTGGTCTGTATTTTTCTTAAAGTTGAAAGGAACACCTGTGGTATTGAGCGATATAGCGTGTTTGTTGTAGGAAGACAACAAAATGCCTAGCATTACTGTAGCAAAACCCAAGTGA
>JBIKKS010000334.1:0-3281 GCA_044360235.1 Flavipsychrobacter sp.
GAAGGAAAAAGGGTATCGAGAAGCGCGGAGTAGACCATTTTTCACGTGGTGGGTTTACCACTCTGTGTGTGGTGCTTTTTAGTCGGTTGTTGGTTAGGCGTTGTAGCATATCACCCACATTTACCACTATTTGTTCTGGCAGTGATGTCACCGCTACCCATTCACCTTGCATATTTAGTATTTCTAGTCCGTCGGCAGATGCACCTACAAGCAATGTTATCAGGTTTATATCTTCATGTTGTTCGGCCCTAATGGCAGATGCTGGTTCTTCGATTATAGGAGGGTAGTATATGGCTCTCAGTATAGAGTTGCCATTGTGTACATGCTCTGCAAAGTATGTTTCTTCCAGATTCAGAAAGAGGGCAGTAGCACGCAGCAATGATGCGCCAGCAGTCTCAAAACCTCTGAAAGCTGTTAGTAATGATGGAGTAAAGTCAGGTATTTCTGCTACCACCACATTGTCTGGATATAATTCACGCTCTGGTGCTCCTTCCGCTACTTCTTGTCCAAACTGAAAGAATTCTTTCAAGTCAGGTGCATCAAATCCTTTAGCATGTTCTTTGCCAAACGAAGTATAACCACGTTGCCCGGCTAGTCCTGCAATTTCGTATTTTTTCTTATCTGCAGTTGGCATAGCAAAAAACTGCTGCACTTGCGTGTATAGGTTGGCAATCAATTCGTCTGATATACCATGGTTTTTTACAGCCACAAATCCTACCTGCTCGTAGGCAGTACCCAATTGTTGTACAAATTCTTGTTTTGCAGCATCATCACCTTTGGTAAATGCAGCAAGGTCTACTACTGGAATATTCATAACAGTTGTTTTTTAAGAGATAATATAATCGAATTAACAGCTTGCAAACTCGATACAAGTCGAGTTTGCAAGCTGGCGAAAATAACAAAAAAATGGAATAAAAATCTATTAATTCATCGTTACTAAGGCACAGATACTGTGTCGACTGCTGCCTCTATAACTGCTTGTATGCCTGCTGGCACTTCTGAAAAGAAATTATATCCTGTTGCTGCTTCTATAGCATCAGTAGATGTTCGATAGAATGTCCATGGCATAGCACTCACAGCTTGCACATTGGGCATATCTACAGCTATCACTCTGGTACTGGTTGTTACCCTATTTACATCATTTATGCCATTGGGTATTACTACTATCACTTTCCAGAAACGCGATGGTACTTTTATTTTATCATCATTGATGGTGTAGGTTGTGTCGTCAGAACTACCCACGCCCCCCAGTCCATATCCACCTGAGAAAATGTACAATTCATTGCCGGCTGTTATCAATGCTCTGCAATAGTTTTCCAATGCTAACCATGTTATCTGGTTAAGTTGTGGTGCCTGTGGAGCTATGTTACTCATCTTAAAGGTCACTGCATTATCGCTGTCACTCGCATCTCTATCATCTGATGGGCATAGATGACCTCTGTCAAACCCAGTGCCAGTGTAGTGCCCTGTAGCTGCTCTATAATATCCTGATGGTATTTGCGTGTCTTGTGAAAAACAGTCACATCTTTCAGCAGTGCCTTTCCATGCAGTGCTTAGGTGCCAGCCCACCCAGTTGGGTATGCCTCGGGAGTTGTTATAAGCCAGTGCAAACTGATGTTTTTCTATAAGATAGTTGTTAGAGTCTGTTGCTACTGCTGTAGCCGCACTCGGATTGCCAAAAAGCAACACATTATCTCTCGATGCAGTAGTGTCTGAGCTTCCTGCAGCACAGCCACAGCAGCATGTGCCAGAGTTGTCGGTGATGGTTATGTTGTCAATATTTAGTCTGCCACCCGATACTTTTCTTATTTCATAACGTACATTTCCAAACAAACTGATGGCAAATGAAGTTTGCACAAGTGTATGTGTGTTACTGGTAACGTTGCTCCCGGCTTGTGTCCAGTTACTACCGCCGTTTATAGAGTACCACAACCCCCAAATTGCACTAGTGTCTGTACCATACATTGCATGTTGTATCACCACTTTGCTGGAGCCTGTCGATACATCAAATAACATGGTCAATTTTCCGCTATTTCTAATCCGCACAGAATTAGATCCTTCTTTAACGTCACTTGCAGAGTTACCTATTAGGGCATCGTCCATTCCCCATGTGCCAGTGGTTAGTGATACTGTACCGTAGGCGTAAGAACTTTTGGTGCCAGTTTCAAACGTCTCAGGAAAGCCAGTATAATCTACAACAGGGGTGGGGTAAGGTGTAGCTGATGCCACAGTAATAAACCCATATTTACCTGGTGTGAACGATAAAATCGCAAAAATGAAAAGTGTCAGTATGTTTTTACAGCTCATCAACTTCTAATATTATAGCAGTATCATTACAAATGATACAATGAAATTTCGACGAAAATATTAAAAATATTTGAACATTCACAGCGTATTTCATGCTCTTAATGAATTGGTAACCTTGCTTGTTAATAGCTGGTTTTGAAAACTACAATCGCAATCTGAGTTTGCAATAAAGCTTACTGTTTCTTAAAAGCAAGTGGCACTTTGCAGCGTAAGTGCAAAGTGCCACTTGTATGATTTTAGGTTATTTTAGTTGTGGGTAGGTGGCTGCCAATTAGCGGGGTCTTCACGCCATTTAGCCAGTATTTCTTTATCTTCCGGGCGCACTAGTTGTTGCTCTTCGGCTACTTCCATTAGTGCAGTATAGTTGCTGATGGTATGTAGCGGTAAGCCAGCCCTTTCAAATGCCTCATCTGCCACCGGGAAACCGTAAGTAAACAGCCCACACATGCCCAGTACTTCAGCTCCTTGCTCGCGTAGCACATCTACTACCTGCAGGCTACTATTGCCGGTAGAAATCAGGTCTTCTACTACAACTACCTTTTGCCCAGGTAGCAGTACTCCTTCTATTTGATTGCCCATACCATGTTCTTTGGGTTTAGCTCTCACATATACAAAGGGTAGTTTCAGTAGGTCGGCAGCCATTACTCCATGTGCTATACCTGCAGTAGCTACTCCAGCTATCACTTCAGCATCCGGATACTGTTCCAGTATCATATTAGCTAGTTCGCTTTTTACAAAATCACGGACGTACGGAAATGATAATACTTTCCGGTTGTCGCAGTATACTGGCGATTTCCATCCTGATGCCCAAGTATATGGTTTTTGCAGGTTGACTTGCAATGCTTTAATTTGCAATAGTTTTTCAGCGAAATGTTTTGGTGTACTCATAACCGCCCAAACCTACATTAATTACGCAAGCCTTCAAAAAATCAGCAGTATGAATTTCTCACAAAAAATATATTACAACGACAAGC
>JBIKKS010000336.1:0-3263 GCA_044360235.1 Flavipsychrobacter sp.
GAGAAAATTTTGTCTTTAAACAGGTTAAGCTCTTCGAGCTTGGTGGCCTGTAGTTGCAGTGTTTCTTTGCTTTTTCTGACGGATAGCTTGCTGCGGTATACTTGTAGCATGATGATAGACAGCAATAGCAACCCTATGAAAAGGGAGGTAGATAATACGCGCTGCTTGGTGGCAGTGGCGGATTGGATTTCTTTGTTTTTCTGTAGATTGTCTATTTGTCGTTGTTTTTTTTCCAGTTCGTATTTGAACTGGAGTTGCTGTAATTTCTTATTGGTGCTCTCGCTAAACAATGAATCGTTGTATGTGTTGTGTATTTTATGAAACACTAGAGCTTGCTTAAAGTCGCCACTTTCTTCGTAGTAATTTGCAAGGTCCAAGGCTGTTTCCATGGTTAGTCGTTTCAGTCCATTTTCTTTAGTTATTCTGAATGCTTCGAGCAAATGAGCTATTGCTTCCTTTTTTTTGCCTTGAGCATAGAGTAGTTTGCCCATGCCTGAGTGTGCAGAAAGTGTAAAGGTTATATCCTGATTTTTTTCGTTTCTTTTCAGTACCTCGTTATAAGCAGCTATTGCTCTATCTGTTTTGCCTGTGCTGGTGTATACTTCTGCCAGGTTGGATAGGAAAACAGTGTTCCAGTATTCGTTGCCATCAGTTTTGGTGAGGTCGTATCCATGTTGGTAAGTAAATTCGGCATTGGGGTAATCTTTAATGAGGCTGTATACATAGCCTATATTGCTGTAGTTTTGGTAGGTTTCTTCGGGATTTGTTACTACATCTGAGTAGGTAAGGCTGCGATTTATAAAAGCTTGAGCCTGTTTGAAGTCTTTGAGCTGAGCATGAACGGTGGCAATATTGGTAAGGCAGTTGGCTATTTGGTTTTTTTTGCCCCCTTTTTCATACAATTTCAGTGCTTGGAGGTATTCTTCCAGTGCGTTTATGTAGTTGCCCTGGTCGTTGTGAATATCGGCAAGGTAGTAATGTGCCCTTGCCAAGCGACTAGGAGTATTTGTGTTTTTGGCTACTTTTTTTGATTGCTCAAAATATTGAATCGCGAGGTCTAGTTTGGTTTGTTTGTAGTAGCTGAGCCCCAGATTGTGTAGTATTTCGTTGAGTTCTTTGCTGTCGGGTTGTTTTTCGAAGTAGCTAAGCGCATCATTGAGGTAAGACGTGCCTCTATCAAAATCGTCATTGAGCAGCAAAGCAGTGCCCAGCATTATGTGGCAGCGGGCAGTGCCTAGCGGATACTTGATTTTTGAGGCGAGTTCTATTCCTCTGTTGGAATAAGCCTCTATAGAGTCGATGTTGATATTTTTGTTTTTGTATTCCCAGGCTATAGCTAAGTAGATGTTTACTTTGGAACTGTCGGGTAGTGTTTTGGTAGCTAGTACATTTTGCAGGCTGTCAATGCGCGATGCTAATGATTGGTGAGGTGTGAATAGGACACAGACCAGCCAAGAGACAAATGCGTGAAGGAGTAGTCTGTTTTTTATTGTCATATGAATTATCAGTGCCGTTGCGAGTAGCAGGCTACGAGGTATACAATTGATAGGGGAGGATGAGTAAGATTAATAATCAGCGGCAAAAATATGATTATACTGGTTAAATTGTAAAAGATTTATTTGTACAAATCACAGATAGGGTGATATAATTATTGAAACAACACCATTTGAACAATAGCCTTACCTTTGCGCAAATTTTCAAAAAAACAAGATGGCATTACAAGCAGGTATAGTAGGATTGCCCAACGTAGGAAAATCAACATTGTTTAATGCGGTTAGCAATAGCGCAAAGGCTCAGGCATCTAATTACAGGTTTTGCACCATAGAGCCCAATGTAGGTCAGGTAGATGTGCCGGATGAGCGGCTGGCAAAACTGGCAGAGCTGGTGCAACCACAGCGTATATTGCCTACTACGTTTGAGTTTGTGGATATAGCCGGACTAGTAAGAGGAGCCAGCAAGGGCGAAGGACTAGGCAACAAGTTTCTGGCTAATATACGCGAGGTAGATGCTATAGTGCATGTAATACGCTGTTTTGAGGATGATAATATACTACGCGAAGAAGGGGAGATAAACCCTGTGGGCGACAAAGAAATAATAGATACAGAGCTGCAGCTTAAGGACCTAGAAAGTGTGGAGAAGAAGATGCAGCGGGTAGAAAAACTGCTGAAAGCTGGCGACCCCAAAAATAAACGCGCTTATGAAGTACTGCAACGCTGCCAGCAGCACCTAGGCGAAGGTAAAAATATACGTGGACTGCAACTGGAAGGCGAAGATGCCGAGGCTACAGCAGATCTGTTTCTACTGACAGAGAAGCCCGTGCTGTATGTGGCTAACGTAGATGAGGCTGCCTTGCTTACCGGCAATAAATACTCAGATATACTGGTAAAGGTGGCAGAGCAAGAAGGAGCACAAGTGATAGTAATGAATAACTCGATAGAAGCACAAATATCTGAGTTGGAAACTGCTGATGATAAAGAATTGTTCTTGTCTGAGTATGGACTTACAGAGCCAGGGCTTAACAGATTGATACGCTCTACTTATACCCTACTTAACCTGATTACCTACTTTACAGCAGGTGTGCAGGAAGTACGCGCCTGGACTATTCTGCGTGGATGGAAAGCCCCACAGGCTGCCAGTGTGATACATACTGACTTTGAGAAGGGATTTATCAAGGCTGAGGTGATAGCTTACAAAGACTATGTGCAATACAAAACTGAAGCCGCCTGCCGCGAAAGTGGCAAACTGCGTATAGAAGGTAAAGAATATGTGGTGCAAGATGGTGACGTAATGCACTTCAGGTTTAATGTGTAATGCTCAATGAGGATAAGTAATACGGCTACATGAATAGAATGTTCGTCCGCTTTCTGCTGGGTATAACTATAGTAGCCAGTGTGAGGTGGGTAGCTAGGTATGTAGACTATATGACTACTCCTGAGCAAGCTACACAGCATCTACACGATAATGGTTGGAATGAGCGTGCAATAGACACAGCGATAGCCATGCTGAAAGATGGATATGTGGTGCTGCGAATGGGCAATAGTACACAAAGCCGTATGCTAGCCAACATTAACAAACAAGACCAGCGTTTTTCGCACTGCGGTGTGGTGCTTATTGAAGATAATTATCCGTATGTGTACCATAGCATAGGTGGAGAAGATAATCCGGATGCGAGGCTGAGACGCGACTCAGCCTCGCATTTTTTTTCTGCTGCTAGCAACAAAGCATTGGGGATAGTGAAGTACGATTTTATGACGGGTACTGTA
>JBIKKS010000337.1:0-3247 GCA_044360235.1 Flavipsychrobacter sp.
AGATAGGCTGCCTCTGCTTTTTTGTTGGTTTTGAAGAGTGCACCAGCCCTCAACGACAAGCAGCGGTAATAGAGGAAATGGCGTGAGGGTGCTACTAGGGTATTGAACAGCATTTGGGTTTGTGCATACTCGCCACTATAGAAAGCCATACGCATGGTTTGGTAGGCATAGCGTAGTTTCAGTTCGCTGTTTTGGGTATTCATTACCCGTTTTATGCCCTCGTGTACCAGCTCTTGCATTGTAGCAGAGTCGCGCTTTTTGGTGTCGTAACTGTAGGTGCGTTCATTCCATGTATACTCAGGTTCTGCGGCATGTGGTTCGCAGGTTTTGGCGAAAGCGAGGTAAAATGCTGCCTCGTGGTCTTTGTGGCTGATAAGCCATTTGGTAAACTTGTTGGCAGCTACTATCGCAGGCACTTTTAGGGTATACCCCTTGCGAATATGCTCATAAATATGCTGCACATCTGCGCCGCTAAAGCGATATACAAAACTGTCTATATCTGCATCAGGTACGGCATTGGTGGTATATTTCTTCCAGCTTTTTCTGTTTACATCATTTTGAATATTCAATATACTTTGTTGTTCTTCATCATTGTAGGTTGCGCTATTGCCTGTATAGTAGAAAGGCAGGAATACAGGTTTGTTGTTGACAGAGCTTAGGAAAAACGAGGCTTCTTCGTAGGGGTCAAAGTAGCCACCACAGGCTTCTGCCAGTTTTATGATGCCCACTACGCCTGCTATACTACAGATAAGTATTGTAAACCGTTTCCAGTTCATTGGTCAGATATTTTGATAAAGTTAGACTATCGGAAGAAAAAAATATAATATTTACTTCGGTGTTATTTAAACGTTTAGCGGTGTATGCTGCTATCTTTTCAAGGTCGGGTGGAGATACAGCTTCAGTGCGCAGCCGGTCGCCATTTCTTAGTTCATATCCATTCCACGTAGTGTCTTTCAGGCAGGCGTATTCGTTTTTGTTTTTCACCTCGAACAAGTTACTATTCTTTACCATCTCGGGTGATACATCGCGCAAAATACCTACAAAACGAGCTTCTCTGAATTGTAGGGTCCAAGAGAATAAGGGTAGTGCTACATCTAGTGGTAGCGGATAGCTGCCTATGCCGCTCAGGTATTGCTGGGCGGTTTTGGTGTCTAGTATGGAATTGTGGTTACCAGTTTTGCGGGTGTTGCCCATATTGTAGCACATGAGTAGGCCTCTGTCGGCAGGGGGGATGCCGCTACTGGTGGTGTATTTTATTTGGTGCATACGTATGGTGCACGATAGCAGCTTGCCCGCCATGTAGGGGTGCTGCTTCAGCCCACGCAGCAGTGCAAAATAGGTGGTTTTGTTGGTGCTGGTCCAGTCGCAGTCTATTTGTACCTCAGTGGGGTTTATGCTGGCTTCTGTACATATGGTTTGAATGATGCTGGCTATGCGTAGACTGAGGTCAGTGACTTTGTTTCTGGCTACATTATTGAGTGTGGCTTGGGTAACGAATACTACAGGCACTATTGCCTGATTGCTGGGTATAACACCGGGTATGCGCACCACAGCCAAGGGGTAGGGCTCGCTGGTTTGGTGGTTCCAGTCCATATCGCAAAGGCGCAGGTAGGTACGTTGTGCATTTAGTTCGCTGAGTCTTTGCTGCTCGTAGGGGGTAGGTTTGTATACGGTTTTCCAGTAGTAGAAGGCGCGTGTCACCTTGCGCTCAGGCGAATGGGTGCAAGATACCATTGCTGCTATGAGCAACAGAAATACGTATAAAATGCCAACATGCTTCATGTGATGTGGGCGTTAAGGAACTAGCACCCGCTGCGCTCCGGGCACTACTCTGAAGGTGATGCTATTGCTACAGGGGTGTGCGTCGCCATCGGTTTGCATCAGGCTCAGCGATGGGTGCGATATGGTTATTTCTTTGCCTGTATGGTGCTGCACATAAGGGCTACTGGCGATAGTGCCCGTCATGGCTCTGAATGCTATAAGACCACCCAATATTTTGGGGAATTTGCGAATGATGATGATGTCTAGTATGCCATCGTCATACCGAGCCATGGGTGCTATGCGAAAGTTGTAGCCAAACTGGGTGCCATTGGCCACATTGACCATAAATGCGTTTTCTTGCAGTTTTTTGCCATCTATGGTTATGTCAAAGTTCCAGGTTTTGTAGAGCCATAGATACTTGGTCACTAACCAGCTATACACCATGAGTCCCCGCTTTTTGCTTTTCGCAAATTTTTTGGATATCAGTGCATCAAAAGCTACACCAGCATTGCTTACAAATAGTTGTTCATTGGCATAGCCTACATCTATAGTCCCTACCTTGCCTCTGTTTATGAGTTGCACAGCTGCAGCCACATCCAGCGGAATACCCATGGTTCGTGCCATACCATTGCCCGAGCCCTTGGGTATAATGCCCAGTATAGTGCTGGTGCCCACGAGTCCATGGGCTATATCGTTGACCGAGCCATCGCCGCCTACTGCTACCACTGCATAGGCGCCCTTTGCGGCGGCTGCTCTAGCCAGTTCTGTGCCATGCTTGGCATATTGTGTGTTCAGTATTTCGTGGGTATATAGCTTGGGGTCGAGGTGGGCTGTTACAGCCCTGCTTATTTCTTTTTGGCGCTCTACACCCGATTTAGGGTTTACTATAAACACTATATGTTTGTGGCTCATGAAAGCTGTGCTTTGAGGCTTAGATCCATACTTACCGCATGGTGGGTAATGGCACCTACCGATATATAATCAACCCAGGTAGCAGCATATTCTTTAATGTTTTCAATAGTTATTCCGCCCGATGCTTCGGTTTCGTACCTGCCGGCTATCAGTTGCACTGCTTCGGCTATTTGAGCGGGTGTGTAGTTGTCTAGCATTATTCTGCCCACATTGCCCACTGCCAGCACGCGGCGCACGTCGTCTATGTTGCGGGTTTCTACTTCTATTTTCAGGTCCAGACCGTTTTCGGAGAGGTAGTTGTTGGTTTTGGTGATGGCTTTTTCTATACCGCCACAAAAGTCTATGTGGTTGTCTTTGAGCATCACCATATCATATAGCCCCATGCGGTGGTTGCAGCCACCACCTATCAGCACCGCTTCTTTTTCCTGCATTCTGAACAGGGGAGTGGTTTTGCGGGTATCGAGTATCTGGGCAGGATAATCTTTTATGGCATCTACATACTGACTGGTGAGGGTGGCTATGCCGCTCATGCGCTGCATACAGTTGAGGGTTAGGCGCTCTGCCTGAAGTATGG
>JBIKKS010000338.1:0-3241 GCA_044360235.1 Flavipsychrobacter sp.
GCAGATATAGATGAAGCTATAGACTGGGCTTTGGAAGCCAAAGCAAATGGTGAGCGCGTATCAATAGGGGTATGCTGCAATGTGGTGGACCTGCTGCAACGATTTATAGACCGCAACATAACACCCGATACACTTACAGATCAGACATCGGCACACGATGAGCTGATAGGTTATTTTCCGGAAGGCATGAGTGTGGTAGAGGCTAATGCACTTCGCTCTGCCAACCCGCATGAGTATGAAACCCGCTCACTGGACACTATGGCAAGACATGTGCGCCTGATGCTGGAGCTGCAACAGCGTGGTGCTATAACTTTTGACTACGGTAACAACTTGCGCGGACAAGCGCACGACAAACGTGGTGTGAAGAATGCGTTTAATTTTCCTGGTTTTGTACCAGAGTATATACGTCCCTTGTTTTGCGAGGGTAAAGGGCCATTTCGCTGGGTAGCGCTCAGTGGCGACCCTGAAGATATATATACCACCGACAAAGCACTGATGGAACTGTTCCCAGACAATGTAGGGCTGCATCGCTGGCTCACTATGGCTCGTGAGCGTATTGCTTTTCAGGGTTTACCGGCTCGTATTTGCTGGCTAGGCATGGGCGACAGAGAAAAGGCTGGGTTGCTGTTCAACGAACTGGTACGTACAGGCAAAGTGAAAGCACCAATTGTAATAGGAAGAGACCATCTGGACACAGGATCTGTAGCATCGCCCAACAGAGAAACAGAAGCTATGAAAGATGGCAGTGATGCGGTAGCAGACTGGCCAATACTCAATGCACTTATCAATACTGCTGGTGGCGCTAGTTGGGTGTCATTTCATCATGGTGGTGGTGTAGGCATGGGTTATTCGCTACATGCCGGTATGGTAATAGTGGCCGATGGTACACAAGATGCAGAGGAAAGACTGCGCAGAGTGCTGCATAATGACCCAGCTATGGGCGTTATTCGCCATGCCGACGCGGGTTATGAAGATGCAATAGCCACAGGCGATAAATTTGGTTTGAACTTATAAAGCAGTACAGGTTTTACTGAGCTGATAAATAGAGGTTTGTTATGAAGAGAATTGCGTTTTTTTTATTGTTGTCAATACAGTTTGCCGGCAATGCGAAAGCGCAATTTTCTTATCATGCACTTTTGCATTATAATATGCAAGAGGGTAGGAGTTTGCTGCTAAAGCAACCCAATGAAATGTTGCTTTTTACCACTTCATCAGTAGGTAATTTTAATACCCGTCGTTTGTACCCCAACGGTAATACAGACGATGCATACAGGGGTAGTAGCACTGCTGGTGAGCTATTCAGAAACTTGTACAGTTGTACTACCTATACTACTGCTCTGGATAAGTGGGGGCGTATAATAGTAGCTGGTGCATCTGCTACAGATAGTGCATCGGCACAGATGGCTACAATGACGAGGCTGGCTACCAGTGGCGACATTGACCCTTACTTTGAACCTCGCATCAT
Organism: Flavipsychrobacter sp.; assembly: GCA_044360235.1. Taxonomy (GTDB): domain Bacteria; phylum Bacteroidota; class Bacteroidia; order Chitinophagales; family Chitinophagaceae; genus Nemorincola. Next base: position 1,466 of record JBIKKS010000338.1, read on the forward strand.
GCAGTTGAAAATTGGGGATAGTAGTCGTTACAATGCAGTGTGGATGCAGCCCGATGAAAAGATTATAATGGCTGGATCTGTATATACTTCTGGCTCATGGCATTTCTTTTTATCTCGTCATTTGTACAATGGTATGCACGACACCGTTTTCGGTAATTCGGGTTTTGTGATAGATGATGAACTGCTCAATAACAATATTATAGTGGCAGGAGTAGCACAGTCGCAAGACAAGTTTGTAATAGCAGGTAGCAACTATAATAATGAGTCGTGCAATAGCATACTGGTGCGGTATAATGCTGATGGCAGCAGAGATCATTCCTTTGGAAAAGGAGGTGTAGCAATGTTGCAAGCAGAAAAAAATAATTATTATTTGGTAAGGAAAGTACTGCTGCAACCTGACAAAAAAATACTAGTGGCAGGTATATGTAATGCGGTAAATGGGGGGCAGGACTTTTTTGTGGCTCGGTTCGATTCGTCTGGTATGTTAGATAAAACGTTTGGTAAAGCTGGCGTAGTAATAACAGATGTAACTTACAATGACAGGGCAGACGAAATGGTGCTGATGACCGATGGTAGAATAGTGCTATCGGGTGCAGGGAATGCTGAAAAGGAAGTGAAATTTTGCCGTTATATACTATACAGGCTGATGCCCGATGGTAAGTTAGATACAAAGTATGGATACAATGGTGTAAACGGCAATAAGGGCTTGGATGCATACGTGATTAGAAAAGGGTATTCTGCATTGTCTAACAATATTTCACTCACTTCTCATGATAATAGAATTATAGGGTTTAATGAACTCACAGTACCAGGCGGTACAGAAGTAGTGCTTGTGTATACAGAGTTCATACCTGATACGCAGATTGGAATCTTGGATTTGCCACACAAAAAAACGCAATACAATGTATACCCCAATCCTATAACTACTTCAACTACTTTTTCCTTTGAGCTGATAGATGACCAGAAAGTGACTATAAGCTTGATGTATATGACTGGTAAGGAGATAAAAAGACTTACAGACAATAAAATGCTGGAAGAGGGAGAACATAAAATTCAGGTAGAATTTCCTTCATTTGCATCGCCCGGCAACTATTTGTTGCGGCTTGTTACAGATGGGGGGTATAAAATATCAGTAGTATTAACCAAAAATTAGTTTCAGAGTATGTACAGAATAGGGCAGGGTATAGATTTTCATAAGTTAGTAGAGGGCAGAGATTTTTGGTTAGGTGGTATTCATATACCTCACCACAAGGGTGCATTGGGGCACTCTGATGCCGATGTTTTGTTGCATGCCATTTGCGATGCGCTATTGGGTGCACTCAGTTTGGGAGATATAGGGCAACATTTCCCAGATGCTGATGCTGCTTATAAGGGAATAGATAGCAAATTGCTGCTAAGGAAATCTTATCAGTTAGTGACTGAAAGAGGATATAAACTGGTAAACATAGATAGTACGATATTGCTACAGGCTCCCAAAATAAGGAAGTATGTAGACGATATGCGTGCTGCGATAGCTGCTGTGCTGGAGATAGATGTGGATGATGTATCTATCAAGGCTACTACTACTGAACAACTGAGCTTTATAGGTCGTGAAGAGGGTATAGTAGCTACTGCCAACATACTGTTGCAGAAAGTGGTGTAGTTGCATTGCCTGTTTTTAGTTCACCTTGTATGAAGTAAGATTAGGGCTGTTTTTTCATATTGTAGATTGCTTTTTCATTTTCAGACAGTTTTTTACTAACTTGGCTGCTGATTGTTTTATTCAAACACTTATTA
>JBIKKS010000339.1:0-3234 GCA_044360235.1 Flavipsychrobacter sp.
CACCACCGCATATTGCTTAATTTCTGTATTTCATCAAAGTTGTTCGCTTTTTCTGCTCTGGTCTAAACGATGTAAAAAAGTAAGATCATAAATGGCTTCAAAAAATATCTGAAATATAATGTTGCTGGTCTGGAAAACGTACCTATCTTTGCAATCTCTTAAAACGGACTGTAGCAGTAATTTGCTAATTTACAGCGGAGACAGAGATAGTTCTTTAAACAAAAACGGGAGCATAGCTCAGCTGGTTCAGAGCATCTGCCTTACAAGCAGAGGGTCCGCGGTTCGAACCCGTGTGCTCCCACACTCAAAAGGGTTTCAAACGAAATTTGAAACCCTTTTTTATTTATTAAAGGCATGTATAATGTCAATAGTTGAAGTATTTAAAAGTTCTTTAAACAAAACGGGAGCATAGCTCAGCTGGTTCAGAGCATCTGCCTTACAAGCAGAGGGTCCGCGGTTCGAACCCGTGTGCTCCCACCAAAAGCCTCGCATTTTGCGGGGCTATTTTGTTTTATGACATACAAGGTTTACATCTTGAAGTCACTTTCCCTTGGCAAGTTTTACATCGGCCATACAGGCGATGATATTAATGAGCGTCTTTGTCGCCATCTCTCTGATCACAAAGGATTTACGAGTTCAGCCAAGGATTGGGAGGTAGTTTATAGTGAAGACTTCGATGCCAAAAGTGAAGCGCTCCGCAGAGAAATGACAATCAAAGGTTGGAAAAGCAAACGCATGATCAGCCAACTAATAGAAAAGCATAGTTCAGCTGGTTCCGAGCATCCCGACCTATAAGTCGGGAGGGTCCGCGGTTCGAACCCGTGTGCTCCCACTTTCAAAGGGTTTCAAACGAAAATTTGAGACCCTTTTTGTATTTTATTAATAGTGCAATGCATGTAGTTTCGCCCCCAACATATTATCTCTCTTTTTTGCTGTTATGCTCCACTTTTATTTATGCCTATTTAGGGTAATTTTACACCATTATGGCAACTACTACACGCAATACTTTATTGTTCATTGTTTTCATAGCGACGGTAGTATTTCTTGAAGGTTCGGTGCCTTATTGGTGTGCAGTACATTTTGCGCCAGAGGGTTATATGTTTTCGGGGCAGGTGATGTATGCGCCCGATCAGAACATGTATTTTTCTTTTATTAGTCAGGCTGCCGATGGTACTTTTTTGCTTGGCAATAAGCTTACTGCTATTCCTCACCAGCCTGTGTTTCTCAATCTTGAGTTTTGGCTAGTGGGGTTTATACAGCGCATCACTGGCGTATCTCAAAATGTAGTTTATCACATTTGGCGGTTGCTAGGTGTAGTGCTTATGGCGATAGGTTTTGGCATGCTGGTGCGGCTGGTGTTGCACGACGATCGTAGACGCAGGCTGGCGGTAGCTGCCTTTTTCCTTACGGGTGGGTTTGGTTTCATTTTTGCCTTGCTCGATGCACTGCATCTGCTAAGCTTTAATACGCTGCAGTGGGGTATAATAGATATGCGCTTTGGTATGTTGCCTTTGCAGCAAATCATTACCAATCCTCACTTTTCCTTCCCTCATGGGCTTATTCTTATTGCCTATGCCTTTTTTGTGAAAGGTGAGCAGAGTGGTAAGGTCAAACACTATGTATATTCTGGCTTGGTATTTAATCTTATAGGTCTTGTTCGCCCGTACGATATTATCCCGCCTATTGTTATATTTCCCCTCTATGCCCTTGTAGTAAATGGTGGCTGGCGTATAGAAGTAAAGCAATGGCTAGTCCGTTTGTTGCCGTTGTTTATGATAGTGCCAGTATTTTTGTACAATGTCTGGTTGTTTTCCATACATCCGGTGTTTAAGTATTGGGCTAGTCAGGGGCACAATGCTGGTAGTTTACCATCTATTCACTGGCATTATATGGTGTATGGTGTAGTTGGTGTATTGGCACTTTACAGACTGCTGCAAGCCATAGGGCAACCATTGGGTCGCACTGGTAAGTTTGTACTATTATGGTTTGGGGTCACGTTTATGTTTATACAGTTGGGCAAGGTAGTACCTGCCATTGGGTGGAGCCCACAGATAGGAGTGTATCTGGCAGCTCCGCTTACCCTCGCCGTATGCTCCATACAGTTAACTGGTTTTGCTGCTACATGGTCATTTCGTAAGTTGGTACTGCCGTTGGTTGCTGTAGTTATACTGGTGAGTAATTTGGCAGTAGTTGCGTATCACTGCCGCAAGTTTGTAACCCACACCAATGCTATGGGTTTTTATACCAGCATTTATGAGCTTGAAGCCATGAAGTGGTTACAACGGCAGCATACATCAGGCTCTGTAGTGCTGGCAGATGAGTATTCTTCGCAGCGTATTGCCCGATACACTGGTTGCTCAGTGGTTGCGGCTCATTATAGTGTTACTCCTCGTTTCGAGCAGCAAGCTACAATGGCTGCCAAACTACTACTAGATACTCTAATCACTACCGGCAGGCAACCACTGCCAGATAGTTTGGGGGTTAGATATCTCTATCTCAAAAACGATACGTTGTCTCATACGCCAGATATGCCTTACCTCAAAGAGGTGTTCAGGAACAAAGAAGTAACAATATATAAGGTGAAATAAGGTAATTGAAGCGGTGAGCAGGGGTATAAAAAAAGTGGCACTGACTCAACAGTGCCACCCAAAATTGTACGTTATTGAAATTCGCTGTTTAGAATACCGGTAGCGGGGCAAAACCTCCGAATATCGATATGAGTATAGCAACTAGTCCTAGTATTAAGCCTAGAGTGGCTAATCCTCGGTTTCTCATGTTTTTACGAAGCAAGCCCATAAAGCCCAACATGATTGCCGCAATCGCAAACAAAGGGGCAAAAAAGCCCAGTATACCACAAAAAAATGCTATCACACCTACGGTGCCATTGTATAGCATGCTCACAAATGATGGTGAGGCTAACTGATTGATCATGGCAGCAGCTTCACTAGTTTTGTGCTCAGCTACTGCTGTGTTGCTTAAAGAGTTGGTAGCGGCTATTTGTTGAACAGTCACTGTATGCGTTTTCTTTATACTGTAGCCTGCAAAGGTCATATTGGGTACTAGCAGGAAGAGGGCTGCTACCAGCACACAAAAGGAAAAGTTTTTCATAATAGTTTTTTTATAGCATCAAATATAGTGTTTTGCCAACACCTTGTATAACCTACAGTTCCAAAAAATTATAACTACCCTTACTTATGCTATTTCATAGCCACATTTATTAGCTGTAACTTTGCA
>JBIKKS010000340.1:0-3231 GCA_044360235.1 Flavipsychrobacter sp.
TACAGTGTGTATGATGTCGTCGGTAAGTTTGCCGTCATTAGCTTCTAGCAATATATAACCCGGAAACAAAGTTTTTTCGCGGAGTACTTTTTTGCCATTCAGCACTTTAAATACCTTTTCTACGGGACACAATATCTGTACCACAGAGTTGGTCCAGTTATTGATTTTTACTTCCCTATCCAGGTATTCTTTTACTTTTCTTTCCTTTCCGCTCACTACACGTATCACATACCACTTGGTATCTGGCGCAGGTGCCACATCAGGAACTATTACCACTTCTTCGCTCATAGCATCCATTTGATTAGCCGCCTATAGTTTTGTAAATGAATGTAAGCGCATTTTCAGACACAAAGTCCATACCAAAGATAACAACAGTTACCAGCGATAGTGCTACCAGCACTATGATAGTTGTTTGTTGTAGTTCTTCCCAAGATGGCCAGGTCACCTTGTGCAACAACTCGTCATAAGCTTCTTGCACATAATTGCCTAATTTGCTCATAGTTCTCTTTTAGTGGCTAAACGACAAAGGTGTAAATAGCGGATGCTATTTACAACCCTCAATCGGTTGACCGATTAAACATTAAGGGCACGGGCACGCGGATTCGAACCACGATCAAAGGTTTTGGAGACCTCTATTCTACCATTGAACTATGCCCGTATAAATCAAAAAGTCAAAAGATAAACTTTTGACTTTTTCTGAACACAGTGCAAATGTAGGAAATGTTTTTGGTTTTTTGAAATCAATTTGAAGTTTGTGATACTAGCCTATTACTTTTTCGTTTACACTTCTTTGCTCACTATTGCTTTATCAGGCAATAGTTTATTCAGCACCCGCTCAAACACTGGTATTAACCAAACAAAAACCAGCACACCCAGTATATTGAACAGCATATGTGCATTAGCTAGTGTTCTTTCTATGGTTGCACCTGCACTTATTCGTTGCACAAACCAAACGAAAGGATAAAACAGTAAAAGGCCTATTATTATAGACAGAAGATTGAACGACAAGTGAAATAATCCTGTTTTTAATGCTGCTCTGCTACCGTTTATGGTAGCTATCAGTGTATCGCTGCAGGTACCTAGCTCAGCACCCAGCATCACGGCTATGCCTCCTGTAAGGCTTAGCAATCCTTTTTTTGCCAATATCAGCGCCATACCCACAGTAGCCGATGAAGATTGAATAAACAAAGTGACCACTGCGCCTATCAACGCTCCTGTCACAGGTTGTTCTGTCTTTTTCATCCACTCTGCAAAAAATGGCTTCTCCTTTAGTGGCTCTACTGCATTTTCCATAGTGTACAAACCAAAGAACAATACACCGAAGTACAATATAACCTTGCCTGTGTTGCTTACTTTTTCCGATTTCGACGCTACCAGCAGCACAAAACCTATCAACAACAATACGGGTGAGTATTTACCAATGTCCATAGCTATTATCTGGCTACTTACTGTAGTGCCTATGTTAGCACCCAGCACTATGCCCATAGCTTGTTTGAAAGTCAATATTTTAGAATTTACCAGAACGATGGTAATAATAATAACTGCCGACGAAGAGTCGAGTAAGGTAGTAACTACTACGCCTACCAATAAACTGCTAAAAGTGTTGGAGGTAAATTTTTGTATCCATTTATTCGCTTGTTCTCCTACTGCGGTTTGTAAGGTATTAGACAAATTATTAACTGCATATAGAAACAAAACCAGCCCTGCAATTATTGACAATAATATCTCATACATAAACTGAAGATTCTAGGAGTCAAGAATACTTCAAGAGATTGGCATAGTAAGGACTATTGGTATTATGAAATTGTAACGCTTTGAATTTAACTACTTTATACTATTACCAATACAAAACAAGGAGACAATAAATCATCAATGTTTAACCAAGTCATGCTGCTTATTCAAAAATAGTTGTTGATGCCCTACAATGCATATTTACTACTAATTTTGGGGTATGAAGGTAAGAGTAAGATTTGCACCCAGCCCTACTGGCGGCCTGCACCTAGGCGGTGTACGCACTGTATTATACAACTATCTGTTTGCCCGCGCTCATGGCGGCGATTTTGTACTGAGAATAGAAGACACCGACCAAACACGTTTTGTGCCTGGTGCAGAGCAATACATAATGGATTGTTTGGCATGGTGCGGACTGGAGCCAGATGAAAGCCCCGTTAAGGGTGGCCCTTTTGTGCCCTACCGCCAGAGCGAACGCAAAAGTATGTACAGGCAATATGCCATGCAGTTGGTAGCTGCGGGTAATGCATACTATGCCTTCGATACGCCCGAAGAGCTGGAGAAAATGAGGCATGAGCATCGTAAAGACGAGCATTCTGCAGCACAGTATGACAGCAATACCCGCCTACTGATGCGCAACTCGCTGACACTGAGCCCCGCCGAAACCGAGTCGCTAATAGCTGCCGGCACACCCCACGTAATAAGGATAAAAGTACCAGAGCACACCACCATACACATCAGCGACATGATAAGGGGCGATATAGCCTTCGATAGCTCGCTGGTGGATGATAAAGTACTGCTGAAGGCAGATGGTATGCCCACCTACCACCTGGCTGTGGTAGTAGACGACTATCTGATGCAGATCTCGCACGCTTTCAGGGGCGAGGAGTGGTTGCCCAGCGCTCCGGTGCATGTGCTGCTATGGGAGTACCTAGGCTGGAAAGCACACATGCCCCTATGGGCGCATCTGCCACTGATACTAAAGCCCGATGGAAACGGCAAACTGAGTAAACGTGATGGCGACAGGCTGGGCTTCCCGGTGTTTGCCATGAACTGGCACGACCCCAAAACAAACGAAGTAACGAAGGGATTTAAGGAAATGGGCTTTATGCCACAGGCATTTGTGAATATGCTGGCTATGCTAGGCTGGAACGATGGCACTGGGCAAGAGCTGTTTTCGCTCGATGAGCTGGTGAGCCATTTCTCTATAGAGCGGGTACACAAAGGTGGTGCCAAGTTCGACTTTGAGAAAGCTAAATGGTTCAACCATCAGTACATACAACACACAGACAATAAAACACTAGCTACTTTGGCTCTGCCGTTTATAGAGGCACATGGCGTTACGCCTACCCTTGAGCAAGTAGCTACAGTAGCTGCCCTTATCAAAGACCGCTGCACGCTGCTCAGCGACTTCTGGGCGCAGGGCCATTTCTTCTTCGCTACACCTGAGCTGGTAGAAAAAGCAGCTATAGCTGATAAATGGAACGAACAGAAACAACA
>JBIKKS010000341.1:0-3217 GCA_044360235.1 Flavipsychrobacter sp.
CTGGCACCCCCACCCTGACCATAATGGCAATAACAGGTCATAAAACCGAAACTGCCTTTATGAAGTATATTCGGGTAACACGCGATCAACACGCTAAGATTTTGCAGGGCATATGGGATGACAGGAAAGAAAAGCCGGTGAAAAAGAAAGCCAAGAAAGCAGCATAATTCGCAATGTGAAATGCCGAATCGTTTAATATCCTTGCCACTAAAAAGTGGCAAGGATATTGTTAAACAACCTCGTAATAATGAGGTATGTCAAGCCAGTCAAAGATCATTTTACGTACCGAACAGTAATATACGCTCCATTTCTCTGGCCAATTTCTTAACCGAAGAGAAGTTTTGCATCTTCTCTTCCCATAAAACAGTTGACGGTAATCGTTGGTGGCAGGAAAATGATCAGCGCGTTTATCCCAAGGCGTAAAACTTAGCTGTATTTGTTGCTTATTCTATAACAATCCCAATTCAATGCGTTGCATGTGTAGAATATCTAAAACAGCTTATTACCCATCCAAATATCTTCAACACCCCTGTTAGTTAATACGATATCAATTGCTTGCAATAGCGGAATACCAGTTGCTTGCAATTTTTTTATTTCAATGCTGTCATACTCAAGTTGAGATTTATTTTCTCTATCTGCAAAATAGTGGCAAAATGCAATTTCTTTAATCACACCATCTACTACATCTATCATAAAACCAGTTTTTGCTCGTTCACGAGAATCTTCTTGTCTGATAAGGAAACCATCATTAAATAATACAACAGGATTACCCATTTTACACATAATGCACTGGTCGTATTCTATAGAAGCAACAGATTGTTTCTTTAAAACAAACTTGAGCCAAACCATAAATGCAGACTTACTACAACTTTCAATAGTATTCAGGTCTGCATCCTGAGTATTGAATTCTCCATCATCAGCTAACAGATTTTCTATGATGGTAAAATCTTTATTCTGAACAGCTTTTGCAAACTGTCTTGTAATTTCCCTTGGGTCGATAATAGTTGCTGTGTGAACCATGCTTTTTTTGTTAAATTTCTGCGTGATAGTGCTGTGCGATTTATAAAAATAATACGACTATTAATCTGTCAAGTCAACTTGGTAAACATCTGCATCATTTCTTCTAAGACCACTAAAATAGAAACCACCTGATTCGGGTATTTGTTCTACCAGATCAAAAACTTTTGTAGACTGGGGTAAGGCTGAGAAAATAAGCGAAAACCTCAAAGTACTTTTAGGTGGAATGCGTGTCCAATTCGGATAATGTGACACACCTATAGTATGAAGCAGAACACTTCTTTGCTTAGATACGTTGTCTACAAGATAGGTGCTTTTCCATATTCGTGCTGCAGTTCCGTCGTTACCTCCGTTTATTATACAATTTACTATAATCTGCTTTTCTTCATCAATATTGGAGAATAGTTCTTTCCTTATCTCTTCATCTATTACTACTTCTGTAGTTGTTATTGTATCCTGTGCCATGTTTCTGTGTATGTGTAATGTTATTAACTCGTGTACTGGTTTACCATCACCGTTTACGAATTGTTAAGTATGTTTTCTTGTTGAGCAGAATGAGACTCCTTTTGCCACTTTTCCAAAAATACATAATTTGTTGCCCCAGAAATATCTGACTCGTTGTTCCTGTTGTTCCGAAGGGTCAACTGAAACCACCAATAAAAATCGTTCTCCCGAACGCCTTCAGTTTCTCGCAGCTGAATTGTTTCCACCGCTGTTGTAGTTCCCCACCTACGGCCTGTACATGAATAAATTACACATAGCAGAAGCGTGTTCTTCACCTACTTTACATCCATTGGCATGCGTTTGTAGCGCACCTTTGAGTGTTTGCCAACTCGGGCCTAACATTGTCAGCAAGTTAGCCACTGGCATATCTGCCCAGTAATGTTTTCAAAAATAGGCTGTCCTTCTAATACTCTTTCACAAGAGATTGCAAAGGAATATGCAAAAGTTCATGCAGCTTCCTAATCATACTCAGATTCAGTTTCCTGTTTCTCCTGAATATATCCGTTACCCGGCTTTTATATCCCAGTATCTCAGCCAGCTCTTTGTTGGTCATTCCCTGTTGTTCCATTCGGTACTGTATCGCAGCTATTGGGTCTGGGGCTTCTATCACATAGTGCTGCTCTTCATAGTTTTTTATCAGCAATGCTAGTATATCTGCCTCATCACCTTCGGTCGTGCCCGCACCAGACTGAAAAATACTTTCAAATCTTTCCAGTGCTGCCAGATATTGATCTTCGGTTTTTATGATACTTAGCGTCATACAATTTACTTTTTAAACTGGTTTATGTTTTCAGCATCTATTTTATCGTAGGCAGCATGTGTACCTATAAATTTAATAAACAACCATCCCTTTTCATAGTTTATCTCAGCAATCAGGCGATAGTCGTTTTCATTAATTTTAAATATAACCCTATTGTTTTTTATTGTCCTTGCTGTGTTATAGTCTTTTGTAATGTCAGCAGGCTTTAGCCATCGCCTACTCAGTACATCGTGATACCATTTTTGGAGACTCTGTTTACAGTCTGGGTGTTTGGTATAAAATGAAATAATAGAACTGAGATTGTAAACATTCATACCTCACATTTTCACAAAGGTAGAAAATAGTAACCAATATGGTTACTGTTTTTAGTTGCTACTTGTCCTATTGGCCCACATACTTTTAATTAATAACACTGGTTGTATGCCCCCTTTTATAATCAAATTGGCTAGCGGTCTCCTCATAGAGTAAAAACAAAACTACTTTGCTGCCATCCAAAATAACTTGCCATAAATCCACATATCAAAATGTGGATATCTTAATCTCTGCCACCGCCATTATTGCCTAACATTGGCGCACTTTTTGCGGCATCAGTATAGCGTAGTCTATTTATCCATTACCCTATAAAACCCAACAATCATTATGTCAGCATATACTTTCGCAAAGCATTACCTCAATCATTGCCACAGCAACGCTCACTCTCCAGTGTGTGCCGCGCCTAAGCACACAAACTACCGGAAAATACCTGCATACCGGAAAAGTGAATAGTATTGATAATCAATGAGTTACACCCAAAAACACAAAATTAACCGGCAAAAAACCGGCAAAACTAGAAATAAACAATAAACCCAATATGAACAGAAATAACCTCATACAGGCGCATCCTTACAGCCCACATCCTGAAAATCAAATCAATCAGATGAATCAGTGGTTCAGACA
>JBIKKS010000466.1:0-3210 GCA_044360235.1 Flavipsychrobacter sp.
ACTACCGTTGGCACCACCATTACAACTTACGTTAGTATTAGTAACTGTTGCTGCAAATAATGATGGCTGGGTAATTGTTATCGTTCTAACTAAACTACAGCTATTAGCATCAGTAATTGTAACACTATACGTACCTGCTACCAGACCAGTTACGTTTTGAGTTGTAGCACCGTTGCTCCAGCTATAGGTGTATGGAGTTGTACCTCCAGATACACTCAGTGTACCTGTACCGTTTGCACATCCAAAACACAATGCGTTAGTTGAACTTGCACTTGCTGTCAGCGTGGCTGGCTGAGTGATCGTTCTGGATGTAGAAGTTGTACACCCTTTTACATCAGTTACAGTAACACTATATGTTCCTGCTGTAAGTCCGGTACGATCTTGTGTAGCAGCTCCGCCATTCCAAGAATAACTATAAGGTGATGTACCTCCAGTAACTGTTAAATCAATAGTGCCATTAGCACCACCATTACAACTAACATTAGTTGAAGTTGCAGAAGCGCTGAGAGTGGCAGGTTGAGTTACTATTTGAGTATTTGTTGTTGTACAACCATTTGCGTCAGTAACAGTTACACTGTAAGTACCTGCTATTAAACCAGATAAGTCTTGAGTTGTAGCACCGTTACTCCAGCTATAGGTATATGCCGAAGTACCTCCACTAACTGTTAGGTCAATTGTACCATTCGCACCACCATTACAATTTACATTAGTTGCTGTTATTGAAGCTGTCAATACTGTTGGCTGTGTTATTGTTCTTGCAGTTGTAACATTACAACCATTTGCATCTGTAGCAGTCACTGTATATGTGCCCATGGTAAGCCCAGTGCGGTCTTGTGTAGTTGCTCCACCATTCCATAAATATGTATATGGAGCTGTACCACCAGAAACTGTAACATCTATTGAACCATTTGCGCCACCATTACAGTTAACATTTGTAGATGTAGCAGTTACTACTAATTGTGTAGGTTGTGAAATTGTTTGAGTTGTAGTTCCTGAACACCCTTTAGAATCGGTAACAGTTACACTGTAATTACCAGCTACCAGTCCAGAAATATTTTGAGTACTCAATCCATTACTCCATGCATATGTAAATGGTGCGGTTCCTCCACTTACTGTTAAATTTATGGATCCGGTATTCCCTCCAAAACATATAGCATTTGTACCTACAGCAGATGCAGATAAAGATGGATTAACAGTGAGTGTACGTGTAGTAAAACAACCTGTTGGTAGTGAATAAGATATCACAACAGTACCGGTTGACAAGCCAGTTACCACGCCTGTACCAGATGTAACAGTAGCTCTAGAAATGTTATTACTACTCCATGTACCCCCAGCAGTAGAACAGCTAAGAGTTGTAGATGAACCAACACATACATTTGATGCTCCTGTTATAATTGCAGCAGAAGGATTAACGCTAACCGTGACTGATGCAGTATTGGTACAACCACTAGCATTCATACCTGTTACAGAGTATGTAGTAGTGCTAGACGGACTTGCATTAGGACTTGCACAATTTACACATGACAGACCTGATGTAGGTGACCATACATATGTAGTAGCGCCACTTGCACTTAATGCTGTACTACCACCAGTACATATAGTTGCGCTAGGACTGGCAGAAACAGTAGGTCTGCTGTTGACAGTTACGGTTACTGTAGCTGTTCTTACACAACCTGCTGCGCTTGTACCAGTAAGTGTGTAATTGGTAGTACTTGTGGGATTAGCAACCGGATTAGTACAAGTAGTACAAGATAATCCTGTAGCTGGGGACCATACATATGTAGATGCCCCCAATGCACTTAAAGTAGTGCTAGATCCTGAGCAAATTGCGACATTACTTCCTGCATTAATATCAGGTAATGGATTCACTGTTACTGCCACTGTTGCACTAGCTACGCAACCATTTGCGGCAGTACCTGTAACGGTATAAGTAATATTACCTGTAGTGGTAGAGGTAGGGTTAGCACAATTTGTACATGACAAACCAGAAGATGGAGACCATGTGTAAGTAGCTGCTCCAGTAGCGTTAAGTGCTGTAGAACCACCTGTACAAATTGCTACTCCAGAGCCAGCACTGACTGTAGGAAATGCATTCACAGAAACTGTCACAGAAGCAGTATTAGTACATCCATTAGAATTCGTACCTGTTACCGTATATGTTGTAGTAATAGTAGGTGTCGCTGTAGGGCTGCTACATGCGGTACACGACAAGCTAGGATGTGAATTCCATACATAACTTGTGCCACCAGAAGCAGATAGTGTGGCAGGTACTCCTGCACATCTGGTTACATTTGAGCCTCCACTGATACTTGGTAAAGAATTTACGGTAACTGTTACTGTTGATTTATTGGTACAACCGAATGCATTTGTACCAGTTACTGTGTATGTAGTAGTTGTAGTAGGTGACGCTACAGGGCTGGCACAAGTAGTGCAAGACAATCCGGTAGCTGGTATCCATGAATAAGATGTGCCACCAGTAGCACTGAGCGTAGTAGAAGATCCTATACAAATACTCGTGGCAGAACCAGCGCTGATAGTGGGTAATGGATTTACGGAAACTGTAAGAGTTGTTGAACTCACGCAGCCTGCTCCTGGATTGGTACCTGTGATGGTATAAGTTTTGTTTGATGCAGCTGTAAAAGTAGGATTATTACAATTGACACATGAAAGGCTAGTGCCCGGACTCCATGTATAAGAAGCAGCACCAGTGACTGATAAAGGAGTAATAGACCCACTACAAACTGCTATATTTGGTCCGGCATTTACAACAGGTACAGTAGAGAAAGGGATTGTGCCGTAAGCAGTATTTGAGAGCAAACCAAAATTGTTAGTAGCAAGATATTCAAATACTGCATTGCCCATAAATCCATCCGCTGGGTCGAATTTGAGACTTGATGATTGAGCAACAGTAATTACCTGACCTGTACTCACCGGCAGATAAGTGGAACCATTGTAATAATACAATACACCAGAAGCTACTGATGGCAATGTAAGTATAGTGTAGCTAGCTATTGATCCACCACTATTCAAATCAGTGGCTATCAATGTAGGCACAGTTATCATTCCAGTGCCAGTAATATTACATGTTGCAGTTTTTGTTACATCGTTTGCAAGTGGAGCAAGTGCATTTGACAACTGAAATACACCCGACACCGCCAGCATATCCAGCCCGCCGGCACCTGGTTCAGTATTGGTAGGAAAGTAGGCTTC
>JBIKKS010000342.1:0-3198 GCA_044360235.1 Flavipsychrobacter sp.
CTCGACATGCTCAGCCAAGCTAGTCTTTTACCATCATTGCTATACAGTGGTTGGGTATCATAACCCATTCTTCCTTCTGTCCAGTTGGCAGATTTACTAGTACTTAAACTGTAGTAATACACATCAGTATTTGTACTCAGCGCATATTCTTTGCCATATTTTTTCTTACACACATACACAAATCCTTTGCTGTCTGGTGCCCATGTCAGGTCTTCAGCTCCACCAAATGGCTTCTGCGGACAATCGTAGGGCTCATCTTCCATTATGTCTTTCGTAGTGCCGTCCTTCAGGTTTACCACAAATACATGCGAAAACTTACCGTCTTCCCATGTGTCCCAGTGTCTGTAGTTAAGGTCTGTATATACTTTTGCAGTAGTATTGGGTAGATCGCTATAGATGTCTGTACCATTCATTGGCTTTATCATTACATCTTTCGAGTACGCTACATATTTTCCATCTGGCGACACCCATACGTTTTCTGCTCCTTGAAGTCCATTATATATTTCACTCCACGTATTGCCATTGTCTGTACTTTTATACAGATAGTTGTCTGTATATGCATACCATGCATTAGGGTAGCGTTGCACAATGTTTTTTCCTTCTGCTGTCCATTCGTCTCTGTTTCCGTCTTCTAGGTTCAGTCTGTATTGATGGCCGGTGCTTTTTTCTGTTTTCCAGTTCACCGTTTTTGTGCTATAATACAGGTGTTTACCATCGGTACTCACACTGTTGCCACTCACTCGGTGTAGGCTCCATAGTTTTTCTGGTGTCATTCTTTTCTGTGCTGTGGCCCCTACAGCAGACAGTAGCAGAATCAGTAGTAAACTTTTCTTCATATAGTGTGCGTTTTGTTTATCTGTTGCCTTTTATACTCGGTTTTTTATCTTTTTGTTTCACAGGGTGTTCAAAGTCTATTGTGTGTTCCCATTTTGCTTTCAGTATTATATTTTCATCGGCAGGTATCACCAGCTCTGGTTGTTTTTTTTCATACAGGTCACCAGTGTCCCATTTGCCATTTTTGTTCTTATCTACAATTATACAAAATGTGTATGTTGCTGGTCGCAGTCTTGTCAGTCTTACATTAGTATCTGCTATCTTTCTCAGGCTCAGTGTATCATTGTCCGCTTTTATAAGTAGCAGGTTGTCTGCTTTGTTGGTATCTATTTCGCTAGGTCTATTCTGATATTTGACTGGTATATTCAGGGTTATTTTTCCATAGTCATCATTATTTAGTGTTCTGAATCTGTATACTCCTGCTATAGTGTGTCTCTCTGCAGTGTCTTTGGCAAATCCCTTGTTCACCTTTAGTGTATATACAGTATTTTCATTCAGCAGTGCTTTTACTATTACCAGTCCACTTTTGCTAGTATCGGTCCTTATTTGCAGTGCTATACTTTTTGCTTTTCCTGCACTGTCATAGGTCAGACTTATAGAGTCTGCGTTTATAGTCACTTTACGGTTAAAGCTCAATTTCACTGAGTCCGTTACTCCAAATGTCCTGCTATTGATGTTACTTGTATCTACGTTTACAGTATATACTAGGTTGGTATCTGCTATTGCTGTTGTAGCAGGTTTTTCTTTGTTTCTCAGGCTTTTTTTCGTGATTGTAGTTGGTTCGCTTACCTGAGCCGTATCTTGTTTTTCAGAGAAGAGTCTGAGTGTTATTGCTGGTTGTGTGGTGTCTGTGGTTGATACAGTATTGTCTGCAAATGCTATCATTTCACTGCCACCATCATAGACCTGGTTGTTATTGTCATCTCTGATAGCGTATATCTTAAATGCTCTACCAGGCAGCCCTTCAAATCTGAATTTTCCGCTTGCATCGGTCTTTGATGCGTATCTGGGTTTTTTCTTCACTATTGCACTGTCGTTTTCAGTAGCATTATACAGCACTACTATACTTGTGGTGTCAGGTTTGCCTGTAGCAGCGTCTACAATGGTGCCCTTAAGCCTCAGTGAGTCAAAGTATGCCCCTGTGCTAAATGTGTAAGTATAGCCTGTATATGCATTACCTTCATGCATATCCCTTATGGCATTGCCAAACGATATCCTGTAGGTGGTACTTTCTTCAAGTAGCGAATCTGCAATTTTTACTGTTACATGTTTGTTCAGGCTGGTGATGATGGGTGGCACACTCAATATAGGAGATATGGTTATTTCCTTCTGCACATCACCCAGCGTCACATACTCATCAAATCTCAACACCACCTTGGTTACTCTGGTATTAGTGAGCGAGTCTCCTGGTTCCGACAGCAACAATTTGGGCGGGGTTACATCCCGCTTTCCTCCCGATGGTGTGGATATATTGGCACATCCTGCTGCTATGCAACTTACTATCAGCAGTATGTTGGTATAAATACGAATAGTCATTGACTCGTCAAAAATACATTATTACTACGCACCATCTCGTTAAAACTTACTGTGCTTATTTGCGGTTTGGGTTATTGTTCGTCGGTGTTGGTTGTTGACGTACTGGTGTCGATTCTTTAGGCGTTTCTGGTTGTTGGCGTATAGGTGGTTTTGTAGTCCGTGTGGGTGCTGGTGCTGTTGCAGGTTTTGTGTTTCGGGGAGGGGTAGCTGGGCGCACCACTTCTTGTTTTATCGGGCGGTTCACGTCCCATTCATAGGGGTTGTTGTCTGTCCTTTCTGGTGTTCTTGTAGGTTCTGCTACTTTGTTTATACCGGTTCCTGGTATAGGTGTTCTCTCAGCATTTCTGCTGTTGATGGTCGCTCTGAATGGTGGTGTTTGTTCCGGGTTGTCGCTCACCGACTGTGGCGATTGTAGTTTTCTGGGTGCTACCATAACATCGGGTGGTGGGGCAGCTTGTCCCCCCACTGGCGCAGCAGGTGTTATTTCAGATGGTCTGTACATCCTCACCACATCATTATGTACCCTCGTGTTGGGGTTTTTTGAGTTCCTTACTTTCAGCACCTGCACATTGTTGCCAGTCACTTGTTTTACCTGTGCCACATGCGGCCCAGTTATGTAGGTCACATTTTTGTCTCGGTAGGTATTGTTGATAACAGTGGTATTATTTATTATTTTGTTGTTGCCTCTAGGTCCGTACCAGTACTGGTAGTATTTGCCAGAGTACAGGTACTGCGACGGTATAAACACCCACCAGTCGTTGGGGCAGTTATAGTCTGTAAGGGCCATCGTTGTCTGGTAGTCTGGTCCTAGTGGCGACCATCCATAAA
>JBIKKS010000343.1:0-3195 GCA_044360235.1 Flavipsychrobacter sp.
GTTTCAGGGTTTATTTATTGTGTTTTTTAATTTTCGAAAAGACATAGTAATGGCTGTACTACACGTCATCCGGCAGTTTCAGGCTTTGTTACTAACTCTGGTTTTTACGCCACATTAGTCATCTTCATCCTTAGGTTCTTTCTTTTTCCCTCTTGTTGGCTTCTCTTCGTCCTCGTCTTCCTCTTCCTCTTCATCATCGCCAGTTTTCTTTTTGGGGGCAGGCTTTTTTGCATTCTGATTGCTTGTGGGTTCTGTAGCTTCTTCTTTTTCTATGTCTAGGGTTTCTCCTGTAGGCTTTACTTGCACTATTTTTTTCACAGCACGGTCATAGGTTACCTCATATACATTTGCCGTGTTATCTCCTAGCGTTAGCATTATATACCCTGTCAGCAATTTAGCATCTTCGGTGTCGCTTAGCGAGTCTACCACAGCATATATTTTTGGTATACCTTTCCCAGCTTTTCTTATCTCCTGTAGTTTGCTACGCTGCTCAGCATACTCAGGTAGTGTCAGTATCTGTCTTCTGAATACACTATAATCTACCTTGTTTTTGTTATTAGCGTTTTTCTCTTCTTGAGCTTCTTTCCGGTCTTCCCTTCTTTCATCCTTGTCTTGCTGTGCGGCTGCCGTTCCACACATGCTCAGTAATACTAGTAGTATTGAGAGTATGTTTTTCATGTTATTCTATTTGATGATTGTTGTCTTTCACAAATGTCTTGAAAATTTATTGCACTCCATTACACACTTCCTTCATTTGCCTACACTGGTCAATATCGCTTGTTGTTGGTGGGCCTGGCACCTATCGCTATTCCATGCCCGCCCTTGTTGGTTGTCTTTTCTATTATTATCCACACAGCACCCTCTACTGCATCTGGCCCATCGTCGTGTGCATTGCCAGCTTGCGAAAACGCCTTGAACTGTTCTGCCAGTCGCTGCATGTGTGGATTGTGTTGTTCCTGCTCATTCAGGTATAGTTCACCATTTCTGTTCATAGGCTCTAGCAGGCTCTCTATCCGCATAAATTTATCTGGCTTTTTGCGACTATCTCCTATTATGGGTATAGTTCTGCCATTTCGTTTTCCGGCGTCACTCACCTCTTTCACCAGTACATCTTGCATAAACACCTGCTCCATATAGTAATAACAGCTACGGCTACCCACCAAGTTCATTATTTCGTAGTGCCAGTTTATCATTTCGGCGGTAGTGGCGCGGTCCAGGTAGCATTTTATTACATGGTATTCACTACGCCATTTCCCCACCAGCACTGTGGCTTTGTAGTCGGCAGTGGTTTTGTAAGATGGGTCAGTGTAGCACACCAGTATATTGTATTCATTCATAGGTAGTGCTGGTTTATAAGCCATTTGTTGAAACACCGCCCCCTCTGTCAGTGGGTTGTTATAGTATTCCTTTTGTTGTGCTGCATAGCTTTTCTGGCTCAGCACTCTGTCTATGTCAGACTCACTGTTTTTTTCAGGCCACGTAGATAGTCCCTGCTCGTTGCGTATGTTCACAATGTCTACATGGTCTGCTATATCTGCTGCCTTTTGTATGCAAGAAGACAGCGCTATTCTATTGCCGCAGAATATAATGGTAGTAGCCACCGACACTGATCTGGTGCCTATAGCAGCCTCTTCTATCCATCGCCATTTTTTTGCCACTATATCGCTGTTCAGGCAGTCGCTATCTGTGTCTACATCGTCAAACAGTATGATGTCTGGCCTAGCCTCTTCATTTCTTGTTCCCCTAGGGCTTTGCCCTACTCCTACTGCCCTAAACGATACCCCGCCCCTCGTCACAAACTCAGTAACACTCCAGGCGCTATCGCCCACTTGTACGCCATAGTCTTGTATCAGTCGTTGGTTATACTCCATATTGGCTTTGTAAGGCATCAGCAGGCGGGTAGCATTGTCTAGGCTGTTGCTTATCATTAGTACACAGCGTTTTTTTATCCTTTGGGCTTCTGTCATGGTGCCATCAGCATGCACCACCATCCTGTCATCATCATTTCTATGACCCACCAGCACCAGATAAAACACTTCCATCATAGTGCGGGTACTTTTGGCCAGCTCTCTACTCCACATACGCACCTCGCACCACTCATTGTGGTTGAGTATACGGTCTGTAGCGTTTAGCTGAAAAGCCGCCGCCCTCGCATAAGCAAACTTCGGAAAGTAATACCCAAACCACTTCTCCGGGTCATCCTCCAGCATAGCTTTTCTTGCTGTTTGTTCTTCATCGGTTTCTTTTTTGTCGGTTAGGGTACCTGCCTTCACCATTCTCACAAATTCCTCCCACCTAGCTATCAATTGTTTATCTGTCATGCTCTTTCTTCTTGTCCGATAGGGTGTTGTAATTACAGTTTCCCGGCATTACGCCCTCACTACGATTCCTTTTGCTCTTTTATGTAGGTTTCCAGTTCCAACGTCACTGTTTTTGCCAGTGGTTCATTCTTTGTGTATAGCCACCTTACAAAGGTTTCTGCTATATGCAGCAGTCCTGTTAAGTCTTGCTCCGTATCTATATTTTTTATCATTGTGCTATACTTTACCATCAACTCCACATCTTTGTGCGCAGGCTCGTCTGTGGCATTCAGTTTACTGGTCAGTGTATTCAGTGCTTTATACAGGTATTTCAGTTGTTTCTTTTTAGATATGCTCAGCGATTGCCTGAAGCTGTCCCACTCCCCGTTTTGTATCCATTTGTCTACCACCTCTTGCTCCACCAGAATGATTTGTGCCAGCTCTTTTACAGTCGTTTCGCATTGCAAATACATTATCCTTGCAACATTCGCTAGTTGCATGTCGTCAAATACTACGTTCATAGCACAAAGGTGATACACCACTATCGCATCAGCAATTTCAGGTTTTATCACATGCGCATAGCTGTATATGACAGTACGAAAAACGCGCTATCATAAATCTTTTTTCTGTGGATAACCCTATGTTTTTTGTTGTTTTCTAACTAATTATACTTTAGCGTAAAAACCACTATTTCTGGTTGGGCATTTTGGGGTTGCTGTTCGCTCCTACCTAGCATCACATAATGACAATATCTAATGTGCTTTGGGTTTATTTTTCCACTCTATCCTGTTCATACCTGCCTTAGCCTGCTGGTCTATAGAGTTCTGAAAATCGTGCTCTGGCATATTCACACATCTGGTATACATAGCCACTGCTTCTTTGTCCATTTGTAATG
>JBIKKS010000015.1:0-11662 GCA_044360235.1 Flavipsychrobacter sp.
AGTAGTTATAGACCTTGTAAAACCCTTCGAGGGTAAAGCGGCCACCCTGCCATCCGGGCATGTATTCAAATCCGCCTACTAGGTGGTCGCTTTGGGTGTATCGTGCTTCTTTGTTGGCGAAATTGCCAGCTGCATCTTTAAAGCCCAGTATGGTATATGTGGGTATTTTGAAATACCTGCCTGCGGAGGCATTAAATTTCAGTTTTTCGTTGATGTTGTAAGATGCTGCCAGTCTGGGTGAGAATGTGTTCAATGGATTGGCACCATCTTTAGTAAATGTATTACCATCGCCACGCAGCCCGAGCGATACATTGAGTCGGTTGTCGAGCAGCTTACCAGCTACTTGCCCATAGACACCATATTTCCAGAAGTCTATGCCTGTTTGTCCGGCTATGCTTACAGCTGGTTGTATCACTACTCCGTTGCTGTCGCGCACCTCTGTGCGGATGAGGCTGTACAGGTCGTTGGTAAACTTGACATACTGTGTCATAGCACCATAGCTATAGCTCCATTTGTCGTACGACTTGCTCATATTGAACCGCACTTTGTTTTCTGCCTCTGTCGATTTCACTTTCAGTGTTCTGCTAGCTTCGCTGGGGTTTTGATTGTCGAGATATTTATCCAACTGGTTGTTGAGCATATTTCTACTAAAGGTCAGGTTCCAAAAGCCATTTTTAGCTAGTCCTTTTAGTCCGTAGCCATTGGTATAGCTCCATTGTTTTATGAGCGGGTTAGATTGTAGTATGTATACGTTCTCGGCAGTAAGGTCGTCGGGGGTAATGAAAGAAAAGTTATCTATAGCACCCATGCCCAGTGTGTAAAACGACAGCTTTTTATTGATTTTGTAATCTATTTTGTACTGAAAGTCCCAATAAGAAGGCTGTATGGGCAATTGTAATAACTGAAATAAAAGTTGCAAATAAGACCTTCTGGCTGATGCCATAAATGTAAGTTTGTCTTTCACTATCGGGCCATCGGTACTGTATGCCAGTTCGGTAGCGCTAAGCCTAATGTTGTGCTGCACTTTGTCGGGGTTGGCACGTCTTTGTTTGAGGTCTAGCACACCAGACAGTGGATTGTCATACTTGGCAGAAAATGCGCTGGTGTATAGGTTTACCTCTTCTATAAAATTGGTATTAATGATACCTGTGGGGCCACCCGCTGAGCCTTGCGTAGCAAAGTGATTGATAACTGGCACTTCTATACCATCGAGGTAATACACGTTTTCGTTGGGTGCACCACCACGAATGATGAGGTCGTTTCTGAAGCCACCCGTACTACCGGAGGTACCACCCACACCCGGAAAGGCTTGTATGACCCTAGACACATCGAAGTTGCCACCGGGGTTACTTTTTATTTCCTGAGCTGATAGCGTTTGCAGAGATAGTGGTGTTTCGGCATTTTTGCTGAAAGGGTTTCTGCGTACTACTACTTCACCCAGTGTTTTGCCACTTTGGTTGTCTAGCTCCACATTTATGATCTGTGCATTGCCCGACGATATTACCACATTATACAGCATATAGTCGTCGTAGCCCAGTGCCTGCACCTTTATGTTGTAGCTTTTGGTGGGAATGTTGGTTATAGTGAAGTTGCCACTGGTGTCAGTAACATTGCCCAGAGATGTGCCCTCTACTATTACAGCAGCACCTATTATGGTTTCTTGTGTTTTTTTGTCTTTTACGGTGCCGGTTATTTTACCGGTGGCTTGTGCTCTACTCATTACCGGCATTAGTATGGCTATACAAAGTAGCAATCTGCACAACGCCCTACGCACTATTCTGCATAATACCTTCATAAAATAGTATTTAGCATGTTTTAATACTAAATTGTTTTTCTTTTCCTTACTTTTACAGCAAGTTTATGAATTATACTTTTCTGAAACAGTTAATAGACCTTGCCGAGCAGTACGAGCAGCAATCAGGCAAGCAACAACATGTACACGACTTTGCGTGTTGGTTGCTGTCAGGCAACGTACCCGCGCCACTACAGCCCGATGACCGAATAGGTACAGAGCACCTGCAATACAGGGATGCAGAAGAAAAGATAGAAACCACCATAGCTAGAATGGTGATATATATGTATAGGTATGCGCGCATGTATACCCGGCAGGCATTGGAAGGTAGTGTATTGCAAACAGCCGATGAATTTGGTTATTTGGCTACTTTACTATCGTTTGAGCACCTGAGCAAAACTGACCTTATCACCAAAAACATACACGAAAAGCCCACTGGAATGGAGATAATAAAGCGTCTGTTGCGGTATGAAGTGATAGACCAACTAGACGACCCAAACGATAAACGTGGCAAACTAGTGTGCTTAAACGACAAGGGTAGGGGAGTGCTGTTCAGTGTTTTTGGTAAAATGGAAAAGGTGTCAGACTTGGTGGGTGGAGAACTCACACTACCTGAAAAAGAACAAATAGTGTATCTGCTGCGAAAGCTGGATAGTTTTCATTACCACATTTTTACTAATAACAAAGAAGCTGTGTTACAGTCTATAGCTCAGTAATAAACTACTATAAAGTCTCTATCTAGAGCTGAATGCCCAGCCCATGCTTTTTCCTTACTTTTGAGTGAAAAATAAGCGTATGAGTCTTGCAGATAAGTTGTTTAATATGAAGGCTGAAAAAGCAGCCAATAACCTAAAAGCTGGTCAGGATTTTCTGGCTACCAATAAAACGCGTGCTGGTGTTACTGAGTTGCCCAGTGGGCTACAGTACGAAGTGCTGACTGCTGCGGATGGTGCAAAACCCAAAGATTTCAATACAGTAACCTGTCACTATCACGGTACACTCGTTGACGGAACTGTGTTTGATAGTTCTGTAAGCCGTGGCAAACCTGCTTCTTTTCCGCTGAATATGGTTATAAAAGGCTGGACAGAGGGACTACAACTAATGGGTACTGGTAGTAAGTGGCGTTTTTTCATACCGCCACACCTGGGTTATGGCGACAGACAAGTAGGTCCAAGCATAGGGCCTAACAGTACCTTGATTTTTGATGTAGAGTTGATAAGTGTTAATTAAGGAATGATCAGATTAGTTGTAAAATTTTAATATAATAGTACATGCAAAACTGGAAAGAGTACCAATCAGAGAACCAAGACCGTTTTCTGTCAGAATTATTAGATCTGCTGCGCATACCCTCTGTGAGTGCCGATAGCAAGTATAAAGGAGATGTGGCACGCTGTGCTGATGCAGTAAAACAACACATGCTGAGTGCTGGTTGCGATACTGCTGAAGTGTGCCCTACTGCTGGTCACCCGATAGTATATGGCGAAAAAATAATAGACCCATCGCTACCTACTGTGCTGGTGTACGGGCACTACGATGTGCAACCAGCCGACCCGCTGGAACTGTGGCATAGTGGCCCCTTTGAGCCTGTAATAAAAGATGGTAAGATATATGCGCGTGGTGCCTGCGACGACAAAGGACAGATGTTTATGCATATAAAGGCACTGGAGGTAATGACCAAAACCAATAGCCAGCCCTGCAATATTAAAGTGATGATAGAGGGCGAGGAAGAAGTGGGTTCGTCAAATCTCGGTAAGTTTCTGGAAGACAATAAAGAACGCCTAAAAGCAGATGTGGTACTAGTATCAGACACGTCTATGATAAGCATGGAGCATCCGTCTATAGAAAGCGGGCTACGTGGATTGGCGTATATGGAAGTAGAAGTAACAGGCCCCAACCGTGACCTGCACAGTGGTGTGTATGGTGGCGCTGTAGCCAACCCTGCTACTATACTATGCAAAATGATAGCCTCAATGCACGACGAAAACAACCACATAGCTATACCAGGCTTTTATGATAAAGTGCAGGAGCTAACCAATGCAGAGCGTACAGCTATTAACAATGCTCCCTTCGACCTTGCTGAGTATAACAATGAACTGGGTGTAAAAGCTGAGTGGGGCGAAAAAGGTTATACTACGCTGGAGCGCACTGGTATACGCCCTACGCTAGAGGTAAATGGTATATGGGGTGGCTACACTGGCGAGGGTGCTAAAACAGTACTGCCATCAAAGGCTTATGCCAAAATATCTATGCGTCTGGTGCCTAATCAGGTATCGCAAGAGATATCAGACCTTTTTAAAGCGCACTTTGAGGCGATAGCCCCCGATTATGTGCAGGTAAAAGTAACCGCACATCATGGTGGCGAACCAGTTGTTACTCCAACCGACTCACCAGCATATCAGGCTGCGGCACGTGCTATACATACCACCTTTGGCAAAGAGCCCATACCTACTCGTGGTGGTGGCAGTATACCTATCATAGCACTGTTTGAGCGCACACTGGGACTAAAAACTGTTTTGCTTGGCTTTGGTTTGGATAATGACAATATCCACTCGCCCAACGAAAAGTATGATGTAGCCAACTACTACAAAGGCATTGAAACAATACCTTATTTTCACAAGTACTTTGCTGAGAGTTTTGGTAAGTAACTTAGAACAAACCAGAATGAGTTACCGAATATTATAAAATCAAGAAACCTCACTATCAGGTGGGGTTTCTTGATTTTTAATCATAACAAGATGAATTTCATCGCAATTCAGATCTTCGATATTAGCTAAATTTCTTAAAACTAGTCTTGGTCTCAACATTCAAATTCGTGAGCCAAACATTAAGAGAGAAGCTACAACCAACACGGAAATGATACTGATAGTAGGGTTGGATTTGTAGTTGCTAGATGAGCTGCATAGTTATTGCAGTGTGCGCAACCTGAAAGACAGGCGTACAGATTTTCCTGATTTGAAACTGAAAGAAAAGACAGTTTAGCATTTAATTGTAAAAAGGTACTTACACCCTATCTGCATGTTGTGGATAGGGTGTTTTGTATAGTGGAGGGATGATGTAGATATGTTTACGGCATAATAGTAGCTAATGATAAATATTGTTATACTATAGTATCGCTAGTGCTTTATGTTAAAAGATATTATAATTGGGAAGGAGAAGGCGAAAGCGATAGGTTATGCCAAGGGGAACTTTTTATTGAAGTATTTGCCAGTCATCCAGCCAATACATGCACCGATTGTACCACCCACCAGCACATCGAGCGGATAATGAACGCCTACATATACTTGCGAGTAGCTTACTACCGCAGCCCATAGCAGCCATGCAGGCGTAAGCCATTTGGCAAACTTACCCGCCGATAGCGAACTGAATACTGCCAGCGAAAAGTGATTGGCCGCATGAGAAGAAGGGAAACTTTTGCCGCCACCACAAGGCACCAATAGGTGTACTACCTGTTTCATTACAGGGTCGTTGCAGGGGCGCAATCGGCCAAAGTAGGGCTTCATGAGTGATGCGCTTATTTGGTCGGAAATGCCGAAGGTGATGAGGAAAAACAAGCACCATAGCCAACCATACTTCCCAAATCTGCGGGGCATATATAGCAGTAGAAAAAGATAGAGCGGCGCCCAAAACCATTGGTTGCGCAAAAATGGTATTACAGCATCCAGAAAAGCATTGTGCCAGCGTGTGTTCAGGTAAAACCACGCTATCTGGTCGCAGCCTAATATTATGTTCTGAATAGACTTAAGCATGTTTCTTTTTAAACACCATTATCAGTCGGGGCGAATCTGAGGGGTGGTATGCATTGAGGTTATAATCGCCAAAAGTACCCACCAACGACATGTTAGCTACTCTGAATATTTTTACAAAGTCGGCCAGTGAAAAGGCTGCCACACTTTCTGTGAATTTTCGGGGGTTATGGTCAGCATCTACAAAACTGATTTCTTTCAGGAAGTGTTTGCGCTCAAGTTTGCGTTGAATGTGGAAGGTGTAACTGCCCCTCACGATAGTCTCTTCAGGCACCAGATTGTTGTAAACGTGTTCAGCATTCAAGTAGTCTATTACCAGAATGCCATCTTTTTTTAGCGCTATTGCAAACGATTTGGCAGCCAGTGCGTGGTCGCGATCATGAGCAAAATACCCGAAACTGGTAAAGAAGTTGAAGGCAAAGTCGAAATAGTTGGTAATAAACGGATGGCGCATGTCCTGCACATGAAACTGTAAATTGTCAGTTTCGTATGCCTTTGCTGTAACTATACTAGACCCTGATATGTCAATACCAGTTACATCATACCCGTGGCTATTTAGCTGTAGTGCAAATCTGCCTGAGCCACATGCTATATCCAGCATGGTGCTATGGGGGGCTGGTTGGAGGTAGGCAAGTAGTTGCTCCACAAACTCTTGAGCCTCCACCTCATCGCGGTTCTGATAAAGAATCTTGTAATAGGGCGAGTCAAACCAATTTTCAAACCAATCCATTTGTCAGAGAGATATATGTGCGCTCAAAAGTAAGTAAGGGAGTGGGTAATTGGTAATATTTATTTTGTTGATGAATGTTGCTGGTTATCAACCTACTATCTGTTGAAGGCTGTCTCGCATCTGTTTACGAAATCTCTAATAGCTACATCGACACTGTCAATGTTGTATTCAATAGTCCATTTGTACATTACACCGTTTATAGATGCGCGCATATCTATGTTCCCTGCATCAGGTATCATCTCACCAATAGTCTGGTTATTGCTCTTTAGTAGTGTGTCAGGTATAGAGTATGGTATATCGTTTACACCCACATAGTCAGCTGGATGAAATAAATAGTGAAAATTGAAATCGTCTACACTTGCAATGCTTGACTGACGCCTTTGCGTCATGTCTTTACGCAGTTCCCCATTGTTTACCAAATAGTAAGTTGTTTTTGCGTCAGGGATAGTAAAGCCGCCGATCCGTCCCATTATAAAGTAATCGCCTGATACTTTATACTTTTCAGGGGTTTTAGTACATGAGTTGATGGTAATAGCTATTACGATTAATGCCAAGAAGTGCAATAGTTTTTTCATATAAATAGTTGGTTTGTGTCTTCAAACTCAACTAACGCAAAGCATTGAAAATTATTGCGTTATAAAAATAAATTTAAAATTGGCTTGTTGCTATTACTTTATGTGTAGTGATTTTAAGCAAGAACTGTGTGGTGGAGGTGTGAGTATAAGATTTTCAGAAAATTTTAAGTTATTAGTATTCACACCTGATAGGTGTAACGGTTATTTTTGCGATATATAGTTTTTTCAGGTTGCCTTGCTTTAAGTAATGTATGTTTACACAGGTGTTCTTATCAGTAGTAAACATATGCTACAGATAAGTTAACCACCCATGAAACGTTGTTTGCAGCTACAAATACCACAATAATGACTACTGCAGAGATACTGAAAAAGGTAAGACGGATAGAAATTAAGACCAAGGGGCTGAGCAATCACATCTTTGCGGGTGAGTATCATTCTACCTTTAAAGGTAGAGGAATGTCTTTTTGTGAGGTGCGCGAATACCAACCAGGTGATGATGTGAAGTTTATAGACTGGAACGTTACTGCTCGTTTTTCTCATCCGTTTGTAAAGGTATTTGAGGAGGAGAGAGAGCTTGTAGTGATGCTATTGGTAGATATAAGCGGCAGTTCGTTGTTCGGTACACAGAAGCAACTGAAAAGGGAGCTGATAACAGAGTTGAGTGCGGTTTTGTCATTTTCTGCCACTACCAACAATGATATGGTGGGGGTTATATTCTTCAGCGATAAGATAGAAAAGTATATACCGCCCAAGAAGGGTAAGGGGCATATACTGCGCATTATCAGGGAGCTGGTGGCATTGGAACCTACCAACAACGGTGGCACTGATGTGAGAGTGGCACTGGAGTTTCTGAACAATGTGTTGAAAAAGAGGTCGATAACCTTTTTGCTCAGCGATTTTGTAAGCAACCCTTATGAGCAGGCATTGCAACTCGCTGCCCGCAAGCACGACTTGGTGGGCATACACATCTACGACAAATATGACATGGAGCTGCCACCAGCAGGGCTGATTCAGGTGATGGATGCAGAAACCAAAGAAATGTTGTGGATAGATACCGATGATAAAGGAGTGAGACTGCAATATGCTGCGGCTTTTGATAAAAAGTATAAATATTGCATGCAAACTTTTAGAAAAAGTGGTGGCTCATTGCTGCATGTTCGCACAGACCAGGATTATGTGAAAATATTGCAGACCTATTTTAAGGGTAGATAGGCTAGTGAGGGTAAAATATAGGATTCTAAATTTTCCGTATAGTTTACGGTATGAAACATAAAATGAAATTGACACAAACGATTATTTATAAGGTGGTATTCAACAGAGGTTCGTGTGTGCGGCTGTTGCATTTACTGCTGGTTTGTATGCTGCCATTTGCTGCTATGGCACAGCCCGAGGCCAGCGCAACTGCCCGTATGGATGCCCGACAGATAACAGTGGGCGATCAGGTGCGTTTGTTTTTGGAGGTGAGCACTAAGCCTGCTACTGGCAGGGTAGAGTGGGCTACGATACCTGATACGTTCAACAAGCTAGAAATAGTAGAGCGCGGTAAGATAGATACCCTCAAGGCTGGGGATATTATTACCTATAAGCAGCGATTGGTGCTTACGGGGTTTGATTCTGGTTTGTTTAAAGTGCCCTCCTTTGTTTTTCCGGTTTTTGGTACAGCCGGAGACCCTTATACTATTCAATCTGACTCTTTCGAACTGCTGGTGCAGACAGTAGCGGTAGATACTACGCAGCAGTTTAAGCCCATAAAAGAGATAATGTATGTGCCTGCATCCTGGCTAGATTATTTATGGTATATATTTGGTGGAGTAGTGCTGCTGGTGCTCATAATAGCTGGGGTAATATACTACTTGCGCAGACCCAAGCCAGTAGTTGTAGTGCCTGAAGGGCCCAAAGAAACCCTGCAAGAGCACACCTTGCGTCTGCTAGCAGAGCTGGAGGCGCAGCAACTATGGCAGAAACAACAAGTAAAAGAATACTACGTAGCACTTACTGATATTGTGCGCAATTATCTTGAAGCCCGCTTCAACACCGCTGTGATGGAGTTGACTACAGATGAGCTACTTTATAAGGCACAGATGCACCGCGAGTTGCAGCCTTATCATAGTTTGTTATCAGATATTCTGCACACAGCCGATCTTGCTAAGTTTGCAAAAGCACAACCATTGCCACAAGAGCATACAGATGCTATAGACAAAGCAAGGCTACTTGTAGAGCGTTCTAAACCAGCTATTGTTACTACTACCCCAACCGAAAAAACAATATGAGTATATTCAGTGACTGGAACCATGTGACATTTGCACAGCCCCTATATTTTGGGTTGCTGTTGGTGATACCACTAATGGTGTGGTGGCAGCTTAGAGGTAGAAGAGACGACAACCCTACTATGCGCCTTACAACCCTAGGAGGCATTAAGGCAGTAAATGCTGGCGGCAGAGCTAGGTTTAGACCGGTACTTTTTGCATTACGGCTTATATCTCTAGCGGCACTTAGCATTGCTCTGGCACGCCCTCAAAGCAGCAATACTACTGAGAATGTAGATAGTGAAGGTATAGACATGGTGATGAGTATAGATGTGTCGGGTAGTATGATGGCAGAAGACTTTAAACCAAACCGGATAGAGGCTGCTAAAGCTCAGGCACTGAAGTTTATAGATCAAAGACCTACAGACAGGATAGGGTTGGTGATTTTTGCTGGTGAAAGTTTTACGATGTGTCCAATTACTATAGATCACAATGTGCTGAAAAATCAGGTGAATCAGATACGAAATGGTATGGTGGCAGATGGTACCTCTATAGGTATGGGGTTGGCAACGGCAGTAGATAGATTGCGAAGTACTAAGGGTAAAAGCAAGGTGGTGATACTGATGACCGATGGGGTGAACAATACAGGTATTATAGACCCTAGTACTGCACTAGAGATTGCTAAGGCATTTAAAATTAGGATATACACCATAGGTGTAGGCACTATGGGCCAAGCATTAATGCCTCAGCAGACACCCTTTGGAATACAGAAACAAATGGTACCTGTGGAAATTGATGAACCTTTGCTGAAACAAATGGCAAAGGAAACAGGTGGTAAATACTTTAGGGCAACTGGCAACAGGTCGCTGGCAAGTGTGTACGAGGATATAGACAAACTGGAAAAAACAAAAATAGATATCACCTCCTTCAAACATTATGCTGAGTTGTTTTTCCCTTTTGCAGCTATAGCACTTCTGGCACTTTTACTGGAGGTAATGTTGCGTTATACGCTTTTCCGTACTATTACCTGATAATCTGATGGTAACGTGATTTCAGGTGAAATATTATTGTTTTTGAATTGATCGCCAGATCAAATCAAGTTCCGAAATGGAAGGATGTACACTAACAATTCTTCCATTTTTTGCGCCAATCAATTTGGTCAGAATGTTCATTCTGTTGCGATTTTGACCTGTTTTTTGTTTTTAGGTTTAATCAAAAGTAAATATTCAGCTTACAGTCGCTATTTTGTGAGGTTGTAAGCAGTGATTTTTTGATTAAGACGTTGCATGGAATAAAAAAAATGTTATTTTTGGATTTATAATTTTCCGAAACGCTATTGGAGCAAATTTTAAATAAGGTTTATGAAAAGAAGTATTATTGACTCAATCAGCAGGACTATGAAGGTATTTGTGCTAGGTGTATTCATGTTGTTGGGTATAATGAGGGCTCAGGCACAGGTAACTGTAACAGCTACTGCGGGAGTGGTAGGGCCGACTGTGTATACACAGTTGCGTCTTGCATTTAACGCCATTAACGCTGGCACCCATCAGGGAGCAATCAATATATCACTTACTGCGGGTACTACCGAGATAGCAACAGCTATACTGAATCAGAATGCATTACCTGCCAATTATACATCGGTTCGAATAAAACCTGCTATAGGGGCAACACCAGTCATAACAGGTAATTTAGCTGGTACATCCATTGTGCATCTTTTTGGTGCAAGGAATGTAACTTTTGACGGCTCTAATACCGTAGGTGGAACAACAAGAGATCTAACTATCCAGAATACAACCTTTACGGCAGGATCTGCAGCAATAAGATTTGGTAGTCCATCGACTCTTGTAGGTGCTACAAATGACACAATTAAGAATTGTATTGTTAGGATGTCTGCTACCAATGTGGGTATTGCTATCACTTCTGGTAGTGGAGTAGCCCTTTTTGGAATAGGAGAAGCACCAAACTCAAATAATACTATTGAGAATTGTAATGTAACTAGTGCGCAAACAGCTATTTATGCTTATGGTCCGGCAGCACTAGATAACAACTGGGTTATTCGCAATAACGACTGTATAGGACTGGGTTTTTCTGGTATACACGTGAATAATGGTAATAATACAAATATTGTTGAGAACAGAATAAGTAACGTTAGTATCAATGGCGGAACTTCTGTGCAGGGTATAATACTTTCTTTCCAAGCAGCAAACAGCACTATTACTAGAAATAAAATCACAAACATATCTAACACTGTTGCAAGCGGTGCGTATGGTATATATCTGGACATGAATACTACAGCGACCAACGTAAATGTCTACAATAATTTTGTTACAGATGTTACTTGTCCGGGATCAGGTGTTATAGGAAACAATGCTCATGGTTTCTTTATGGATGGTGGAAATGGAGTAAATTTCCATTACAACTCTGTTCAGCTTAACACTAATTCTACTGGCGTATTTACTAATGCTGCAGCAGGTTTTGAGCCTTTTGCTGCAGGAACAATACTAGCAGGCGCAGTGAATATGAGGAATAATATTTTGTCTAACAATCAGACAGCAGGAAACAGGTATGCTATTTAC
>JBIKKS010000344.1:0-3181 GCA_044360235.1 Flavipsychrobacter sp.
CGTTTCAGAGAAGATCTTTATTATCGCCTTAGTACAGTGCCTATTCGTGTGCCTGCACTCCGCGACCGCAAAGAAGATATACCGCTACTATTTAGAAAGTTTGCTGCCGACTTTGCTGAGCGATACAAAACTATGTCTGTGCAGTTGGATGCTGGAGCGCAACAGTTATTGGTCAACTATCCTTGGCCTGGTAATGTACGTGAGCTGAAAAATATAGCTGAACAGATATCCGTACTCTCTACAGATAAGCACATAAACACCGAAGCCATTCAGCGTTTTTTGCCACAGCACAATGCCTCGTCTCGTAGCATGGCACTCATTACCTCGTCAGGTGCAGGTGTGCCATCTGGTACATCTTCCGATTTTAAGACCGAACGAGATATACTATACAAACTCATTTTCGACCTTAAAAAGGACATGAATGACCTGAAGCAAATGATTTTTGATGTAGCTCACAATCAGGGGTATACACCAGAAGATCCATCTACAGTTAACAAAAGTAATATTTTGCCTGTGTATGCAGATACTGATCATATCGCTCCGGTTTCTACTGCATTTAATGTTACTACGCCCATTCTTCTGGAGTCCAACACTCGACATGAAGATGTAGAAGAAACACTCTTTCTTGCCGACCGTGAGAAAGAGTATATCACCAAGGCTCTAAAAAAACATAAGAGCCGTCGCCGCGATGCTGCCGCAGAGTTAGGCATATCTGAGCGCACACTCTACCGCAAGATAAAGGAATATGATATCAATGAATAGCAATTAAAAAGCCCCGATAGTCGGGGCTTTTTAATGAATGTATTATAGTACTGTTTAGCTTACCATCTCGGCAGGTACCATACTGGCTGTCCATGCCTGTAGCGATGGGTATTGCTCATCTATCAGGTCGTTAGGTAGCGATACTGGTTCGTGTTTTGTCGTAAGGAAAATTGTGTGCATCGACAGTCGTTTCCCAAACTCCATATCGCTCATACTGTTACCCACCATTACACTCCGTCTGAAGTCAATTTCAGGAAAATCTTCCTGTGCTTGCATACCCATACCAGTATTGGGTTTTCTATTATGGTCGCTGTCATTTACAGCAGTGCAGTTATATACTTTGTCTATTCTGCCGCCATACTCAGCCACCGCTAATTTCAGATTACTGTTTATTTCTAGTAGCGAATCTATTGTCATGATGCCTCTACCCACTCCACGCTGATTAGATACCACCACTATGGTGCCAAATTGTTGGCTAAGTTTCTGTAGCGCCTCTCTGGCGCCCTCATGAAATTCAAATTCACTCCAAGATGTAATATAGGAGCCTACCGATTCTACGTTTATCACTCCGTCTCTGTCCAGGAACAATGTCCAGTTTTTGTCTATCTCCGGTTTCCGTTCTGTAAGGTTCATTGCACACTATTTTTTAAATAATTCCGTTTCCACTAACTCGCAGATGATGTGACCTATCATGATATGCGATTCCTGTATTCTGGGTGTATCGCTACTAGGTACATTTATCAGGTAGTCGCACATGTTTCTGAGTTTGCCACCACTCTCTCCTGTTAATACTACATTAATCATACCAATTTCAGCGGCTTGCTCCATTGCTTTCATAATATTAACAGAATTACCTGATGTGCTCAGCCCTATGAGCACATCGCCTGGTTTACCCATGCCTTTTACTATTCTGCTATACACTACGTCATATCCATAGTCATTGGCTACAGCGGTCATGTAAGACGAGTTGCAGTGTAGCGCCTCAGATGGTAGTGGATCACGGTCGGTATAAAACCTGCCGCTGAATTCTGCTGCTAGGTGTTGTGCATCTGCTGCGCTACCGCCATTCCCACAAAACAATACCTTGTTGCCCGCCCTGAATGCTGCAGCTACTACAGTAGTTACCTTCTCTATAGTACCCATCAGTATCGGGTCATTGAGTAGCAACTGTTTAGTGTTTATAGACGAAGTTATGATACTTTTTATTTTGTCTTGCATGGTCATTGTACCTGTTAGGTATATTTTGGTGTAGCTCGTTGTTATGAGTTTACACAGCCAATAGATTTTATCAATTTCAAATGTAGCATACTATGCTAAAAAACGATACAACTCTTCACATTTTTTAACAGTATACTATACTTAGATTTGTGTTGTTGTCTGTTGTTAGCTGAATATATCCTGCTCTTTTAGCGTCAGATATCTTCTCCTGCCCAGTGTTAGGTAATATAGCGTAATCAGTGGGAATGTAGGCACGGTGAACAGTATAAAATCTATATCAGTGTAGTATGCTAATAGCACACTTAGTGCTACTATTATAATGTATATAAGTATAACGAGGTTGGCGTAAGGTATACCAGATAGGCGCACATACTTCGTTTCTCCCTCACTTAGTGTTACCGTTAATACCTGACTGTAGCACCAGTCTATTTTGGCATATAGGGTGTGTGAGCCTGCCGCTAGGTCATAACTTTCAGTATCATTATTACTAATAGTACCTGCTTTTTGGTCGTCTATATACACGCCATACTTTCGCGCAGCATTTCCATATTCATTTGCTCTTTTTATTATCAATTTTGCCATGCAATTGGGTAGGGGGGTAAGTTTTAAGTTTAGTCCATCTCATCTACATCTATTTCGGCAAACAATGCTGTGAGGTCTAGCACAAAACCTTCCAGTATATCTGTGGTCACTACATCGCCTGTTGTCAATTGTCTTGAAGGTTGATATTTACCGTTCTCCAGTTTATACTGCACCATAGAGCAGTATTGCGGCTGCACTATCCAGTATTCTTTCACGCCAGCCTCTTCATACACTTCATACTTATTCTTTAGTTCTTTAGCGTTGTTGCCCGGCGATAGCACCTCTACTACTATATCTGGTGCACCTAAACATCCACGTTTGTCCAGTTTGGCAGGGTCACATATCACACACACATCCGGTTGCAGAACGGTGTATATTTCTTTATCATCGCTCGATTTTCTAGGTAGTCGCACATCAAATGGAGCTGTATATACTTCGCACTTTTTCCCAAGCAAGTGTTTGTATAATTGAAAATTGATGTGATTAGACAGTTTTTGATGCATCCTACTTGGTGCAGGGCTCATCCTGAAAATTTTACCTTTTATAAGCTCCACTCTTTCTTCAAATTTCCATTTGAAGTAGTCAGCATAAGTATACACCTTATTGAGGTCAAGTTCAG
>JBIKKS010000345.1:0-3179 GCA_044360235.1 Flavipsychrobacter sp.
GTGACCTATCAGCGACTCTACACCGCCCAGCGATTCGGCAAGGGCAAATAGTTTTGTTTTGCTCAGCACCGCTATAGCTTCGTCTATGCTGTCATTCTTAAGCGTAAATGATATCATACCTCCAAAGCCACGCATTTGCTTACGTGCCACATCATGATTAGGATGCTCTTCAAATCCTGTCCACAATACTTTTCCCACTTTGGGGTGTGCTTTAAGGTAGCGGGCTACTGCCTCACCGTTTTCGCAGTGGCGCTGCATGCGCACATGCAGGGTCTTGATACCACGCAATACCAGCCAGCAATCGTGCGGACCAGGTACTGCACCACAACTGTTTTGTATAAAGCGTAGACGCTCATCCAGAGATGCATCGTTTACTATCAGCGCGCCATGCACTACATCTGAGTGACCACCTAGATATTTGGTAGCAGAATGCAACACTATATCAGCACCCAGATCTAGCGGGGTTTGGAGGTAGGGCGATGCAAAGGTATTGTCGCACACCAGCAGCAAATTGTGGGCTTTAGCTATTTCCGCACAGGCAGCTATATCTATCACATTCAGCATTGGATTGGTAGGTGTTTCTATCCATATCATCTTTGTATTGGCATTCACCACAGGTATTATATCCTGAGCATCCTGCATAGATATGAAGTGAAACTTGATACCATAGTTGGCAAATACCTTCGTCATTATGCGGTAGGTACCACCATACAAGTCGTTCGATACTATCACCTCATCACCGGGTTGCAGTAGTTTTATCACTGCATCGGTAGCAGCCATACCACTACCAAAACACAGCCCAAACTGCCCATTTTCTATAGCAGCCAGTGCATTTTGCAGCACAGTGCGGGTAGGGTTTTGGGTACGTGCATATTCATAACCTTTGTGGTCGCCGGGTGCCGCCTGTACGTAGGTCGATGTCTGGTAAATAGGTGTCATTATTGCACCTGTTGTGGGGTCTGGCTCTATACCTGCATGTATCAGCTTTGTGTCCAGCTTGTAATTATTGTTGTTCATTATCTAAATTTTATACGATTGCAAAGGTAACTGTAAATATGAAAGGTGTAGGTATGGGTATAGCGTATAAAGGAATGTTATCTAAAAAACAAACATCCCCGCCAATACTGACAGGGATGCAAATATTATTGACTAACAAAAACAAATTACAACTTCTTGAACACTCTTGTTACTGGTGCAAATGCGTTGTTGCGTATTACATACTCCAGTGTAGTGTCGCCTGGTATCATATTCACAACACCATTTGTACCAAAAAAACTACCAAATTTAGATTCCTGAGTAGGCATACTTAGTGCCACATCTGATGTTTGTACAAAATGGCCTGTTATAACGTGAGTTATGTCACTAGAACCATTGGCAGCTACATCAGATGTCTGGTACAAACCATTAGCCAGCATTGTTACCATTACAGTATCATCAGTAGCTACACGCAGGTATTTTCCAGCAAGGTTTATTGTTTCTGGTATATCTGTCACAGCTACGTATATCTTCTTAGTAGCCAGCATACCGTACTTATTCTTAGCCTGAGCCAATACCTCATACGCACCTGGTATTGTATTGTCCAGACTGCTCTGGTCATATACTACCGTACATACTTCGTTGTAAAACGAATCGTAAGCAGTAGCATCTGTGATAGACAATACACCACCTACAGGTATACTATAAAAATGCCCTTCAGGCAACAATATAGTAGGCACTGAGTAGTTGTGCAATGTTGATATTGTAGTTTCTTTCTTTTTACAACCTGCAAAAGCTAATGCTGCAAAAGCGGAAAATATGAATAACTTCTTCATTCTCTGATAATTGTTTTTGTAGTATACTATATTAAAGGGCATCCCACCATATACCTATTGTTACAGGTATCAAACCGGGATAATTTGAATTGGTAGCTGCCTCTGAAGCAGGATACAAAAATCTTGACGGTACTTTACCACCTATGCGGCTGTTTCTTGGAGTCACTATGAAGTCAGGATAACCTGTACGACGCAGCTCTGTCCAAGCTTCAAAACCCTGATTACCAGCCATTGCAAACCACTTCTGTGTAATGATGAAACGCACTTTATCATCAGCTGTTCCGCCTACTGGATATGCCGCCCAGCGTGCCGGAGCTATAGATAGTGCTACATCACCATTCACATATCTGTTGTATGCAGTAATTGCTGCTATGCCCGCTTCGGCCTGTATAGCGCTGCTGTTGTACACATAACTTGCACGGATACCAGAGTAAAACATCTGTGCATCATCGCCTGTTACCATACCTCTAGCAATAGCTTCAGCCTGCAGGAAGTAACTCTCCCAACTGCTCAGTAATACTACCGCTGCATTAGCCGAAGACATACTTGTTGCATTAGCACCAGTGTATACACTAGGTATTGAAAAAGAGCCAGAAGGAATTGTGATATCATACTCACTCTGCGTAACACCTACTAAACCCATCATATTTACAGGCTCGTAAAATGCTAAACCTCTGTAGTCATTATTGCTGTTCATACTGTCAATGACAGTTTTGCTACCAGCTATCTGCTGCACACCACCCTGCTCTACAGCACTCAACTCAGCATACAATGGATTTTTGTTGTTAGATCCGTTTCCGAATCTGATAACTGCATCATCACCTTCTGCCAAGAACTGCGGATTGTATTTGTATAACGAATCCATCATTTCCTGAGCATATACCGGATCTACAGAAGACATACGGAGTATGGTGCGCAGCTTCAATGTATTAGCAAAACGCATCCATTTGTTCATGTTACCACCATATATCAGGTCATCAGTGCCCGGGGCAGAGTTATTACCTTTAGACATAATGCTGGTAGCAGAATCTATGTAGCTGAGAATACCTTTATAAACTACTCTCTGCGAGTCGTACTTAGGATTTACAAACTGTCCATCTGCATTTTGTCCACGCAGTGCTTCAGTAAACGGTACATCTCCCCAGCCATCAGTCAATGTCTGGAAGGTGTAAGCCTGCATCAGCAGTGCAATGCCTTTGTATTGGTCTTTATACTGTGCATCTGCCACCTTATACAACTGGTAAAAGTTGCTGGCACCTGCATACAGGTTTTTCCAAGCTACATTATATGCTTCTGATTTTGGGTCGCACTGGTCGAAGGGTATATACTCTTTACCATCTGGCGATTGTGTCCAGAACTGAGACCAAA
>JBIKKS010000346.1:0-3163 GCA_044360235.1 Flavipsychrobacter sp.
ATGGGTTACCATCAGTCGGTTTCTGAAGTTGCGATTGGCATTCATGTGGCTGATGCTGGTGCCCTTACGTTGGTTAGCAGCACTTGCGTCTATATAGTTAGTACCATTCGTACTTCCATATGCAAACTCGGAAGGAAACAAACCATAAGTGGTGTTTCTAGAGCGCAATACGTCATTAAGCCCACCTAGCTGACCAAAGGTGGCAAAACCACGCTCCAAGTCCTGCATCTGGATGCCATTTACAAAAATGTCCATATTGTCTAGACCACGAGGACGAAACCTATATTGACCCAAAACAAAACCAGAAATGAACAAAAACTGATCCTGACTGCGGAAAGACATACCTGTACCGTTCTGAGAGCCAGATGCAGACACATCATCATCCTGATTGTCATTTACTTCCTCTACAGTAATGGTAGGTATATACTGGTCTATGTGCCCGGAATCACTTTTGGCAGTATCGGTTTTGGCCTCCTGACTGTAAATATTCGAGGATGCAATAAGTAGGAAACCCGATACTAAAAGTACTTTTTGAAACATGTTATATTTATATTTTATCAACACTCCTCACAATTCATTATGGTCTGCAAAACTATGGATGACAGTTCTGTAAAACATTCTGATGGGGTTATGT
The DNA here is from genome assembly GCA_044360235.1 of Flavipsychrobacter sp. Taxonomy (GTDB): domain Bacteria; phylum Bacteroidota; class Bacteroidia; order Chitinophagales; family Chitinophagaceae; genus Nemorincola. The sequence continues at coordinate 635 of JBIKKS010000346.1, forward strand.
AATAGTTAATTCGGCTTTAAATGACGGATATTTTATAATTTCTTGCGGTAAATTGCACCCATTTATAATAAAACGCCAAAAATAGATCATTTAGTGAAACGTACATTTTTATTTGCACTACTATTTACATTGTCTTCTTTCATTTGTTCTGCCCAAAACAAATTCAAAGTTCTTGCGTTGGGTTTCTATAACGTAGAGAACTTTTTTGATACTATCGACGATCCAAACAAGAAGGATGAAGACTTTACCCCAAATGGTAGCTATCACAACACACCAGAAGTATATGCGCAGAAGTTATACAATATGAGTAAAGTGTTTAGCCTGATGGGTACAGACATGACACCAGACGGACCAGCTATCATAGGTTTGGCAGAGCTAGAAAATGATAATGTGTTGAAGGATATAGTAGTACAGCCGTCTATAAAGGACCGTAACTATAAATATGTATGGCACCCCACACCCGATGAAAGAGGTATAAGTACAGCTATGATATATAGCCCCAAATACTTCACGGTGCTCAATTCTCAACCGCTGCGTGTGCCGCTGGAGCAACTAGGGCAAAAAAGACCAACTAGAGACATACTATTTGTGTCGGGTGTATTGGCTGGCGATACAGTGCATGTGCTGGTAAACCACTGGCCATCTAAAAGTGGAGGTGAGGCAGCCTCAGCTCCGGGGCGCAAGCTGGCTGCTAAAGTGGGCAGGCATACAATAGATTCTTTGCTTGCCATAGACCCCAATGCCAAAATATTGCTGATGGGTGACCTTAACGATGACCCTATGAGCGATGCTGTAATTGATGTGTTGAAATGTACTGAAGACAAAGAGAGAATGAAAAACACAGAGCTATACAACCCTTGGATAAAACTGTATAAAAAAGGGATTGGTACAGAGAGCTACAGGGGCGAGTGGCACCTAATAGATCAGATGATACTATCCTATGGTTTTGTGAAAAACCAGAATAACAAATGGAAGTACCACAGTGCCAAAATATTTAATGAAGACTTCCTGATCAACAAGATAGGAAAAGATAAAGGATTGCCACATAGATCATACAGCATTAACCAATCTTGGGACAATGGTTTTAGTGACCACTTCCCTGTAGTAATGTATATGGTTGAGAAATTATAATTTTGTAATTATTTACAATGCTAACTATCAATTAGTCCTAATAAAACAGGTGTTATTTTTTCACTAACAACAAACATTTGGAGAATTTCTACGCCTATTTTATCCGTGTGATTAGTTCAAATTATCTTAACACACCTTGGCTGTAAGGGAAATATTGTTTCACGAATTTTGCATTTCAACAGTTTATAAACAAACCATGTCTACAAAAACGATCAGTTCTTTTGTCAATTCGTTTATGGCATTCACTGCTTTCATTGCAGTTTTTGCCACCTATCAAGTTAAAGCCCAAACCACTATCAGCCCGACTACGTGGGGAGGTATAAACACAACAACTTCTGCTGGGCCCAGCAATTTTTCACCTTTGCCTGCATCTACGTCGCCTGGCGCTGCTGCTGTAGCTGTATCGCAGTGGAATCGTGGTCCGGGTTTAAGCTATAATGCCGGTGGTAGCAGATATAATAGCACCAGTTGGTCTGTAGGTGCTGCTGGTATTGCAACCGCTTTTGCTAATGGAGACTACCTCACATTTACTGTCACCAACAACGCCACTACTCAGCTCAGAATAACAGGTGTGAACATAGGACTGGGTCAGGCAAGTGGCACAGGTCCTAATACTTTTGGGTTGATGTACAGAATAGGTAGTGGTTCGCTCATCACATTTACTGCTTCTGCAGGTGGTCCTTCGCCTACTTTTACTGGTACTGCGTTTACATTGTGTGCTGGAGAAACTGTAGTATTTTATATGCCAGGTTGGGGTGGCACTGGTTCAACAGGTACATACAGTATCAACACAAATGCTGCCATCACAGCACAGTTTATAACAGCGGTTACTGCTACAGCTAGCAGCACATCTCCTGTACCCGCCGGTTCACCACTTACTTTTTCTTCTTCGGTTTCTGGTGGTGTTGCTCCCTATACCTATTCATGGACTGGTCCATTATCTTATACAGGGGCTGGTTCTGCTCCTGTTATTTCTGCCCCTACCATAGGTGCCAGTGGCACTTATTCTCTTACTGTTACTGATACTTGGGGTTGTACAGCGCAAACAACCACCCCCGTTACTATCACCGCTGGTGTGTCGTGCTCGGGTACACCTAGTGCTGGTACGGCAGTTGCAAGTGCTGCAGCAGCATGCGGTAGTGGCACTTCTACTATTTCACTTTCTGGTGCCACAGTAGCGTCAGATTTGACTTATCAGTGGTACGATGCATCGGCTATTGCTGGTCCTTATACACTAATAAGTGGTGCTACGTCTGCTACTTACAACACACCAGTAGTAACTGCTACTACTTACTATCGTTGCCAGCTTACCTGTACATCATCAGGTTTTTCAGATATTTCTACACCGGCTACTTTCACTATCAATCCTTTGCCAGTAATTACCGGTACTGGTGGCGA
>JBIKKS010000347.1:0-3157 GCA_044360235.1 Flavipsychrobacter sp.
ACATAGCCCTTTACCGCAGGATAATAAAAAACTATGAGGGTAATACACTGGAAGAAACAGGAGACAAAATTCTGATAAATGGCAAGGAAAGTGCCAGCTACACCTTCAAGATGGACTATTATTGGATGATGGGCGATAATCGCCACAACTCCCTCGACTCCCGTTATTGGGGCTTTGTACCTGTAGACCACGTAGTAGGTAAGGCATGGTTTGTATGGCTGAGCTATGGCGAAGGCGGCATTCGCTGGAAACGTCTATTAAGAGGCATTTCATCGCTGGAGAAATAAGACCATTCTACACTTCATTTATATCTAACAGACATACCCGTAAATGGTATGTCTGTTTTCATTTAATGAGAAGTTGGTTGATTACGTACTAACTGGTAAACATTATGGGGGTAATAAACACAAAGCCTACTAGCAGTAGGGCATGCATCACCCCTATTTACCTTAAGCTTTGATTCAGTTCTTTTTTTACTTGCCTTAGTGCGTCTCTGTAGCAAGTAGCCATAAAGTACGGCTGCTTACTACAGTATCATTACCCCAAATGATAACCACTCGATATGATAATGGTAATGCAGTATAGCACAAAAAAAGACCCCGAGTAGTGTCGGGGTCTGAAATATGATTGAAACAAAAACTAATAATTATCTGTAAAAACCGGGACAGCGGGTTTTGGTATATGGGCGGTCATTACCAAAAGAACGGAAATAAATCGTTACTGTGATATTGCCAAACCAATACCAATCATTTGCCTTACTGTCGCCACGCTGATAGCCATAATTAGGGTTGTTATTATCCCACTCTGCTACTTTGTTGCCACGGAATGACATCGCTCTCGCCAGCTGCCCTTTGTATGACTGAAGCGTATCCATATTTACATAAGACTTACTTACATCATCCAGATAATCAGTGTTAGTGTATCTCAAGCCTAGCTCAGGTGTAATAAGTATGGTTTTGCCTACAAAAAACTTGAAACCACCACCAAACGGGAACGCCATGTTTACAAGGCTATACTGTTTGCGGTCGGGGTACATAGGTAACCCCTGCCCTTCTGTACTCAGCGGACGCAGGTATTGTTTGTTACCACCATCATCTTCAGCAAACGGATTGAAATAAAACGCGGCTATACCACCAAACACATAAGGAGTCACCTTGCGACGCATTATATCGATGGGCAAAAAATTGAACTCGATAGCTCCGTGAAACTCAAATACATTAGAGGTAAAACTAAGATTACGCTTTTGATTGATAGGTATTCTACCCAAACTGTCTGCAGCCGTAACCTGAGCATAAGATACACCAGTACGCAACCCAATATGAGGAGTCATAAAAAACTTATAAACCGCAGTGGTCATAGGGCGATAACCATCAGAAGCGAAAAACTTAGGTTGAATGTCGCCATAATAGTTGGCCAATCCAAGGCCCAAACCAATTTCATGGTGCGTACCCTGTGCCCTCAGGAACATAGGAAGCAACAAAGCCAGTGAGAGTAGTACTCGTTTCAACGCTTAAAGATTTTGTTAAGTAGCTGGGAAAGATAAAAACAAATATCGGAATAATAAAGTAATGCAAAAAGAATAATTGACACATAGCAAAAACCAAACAACTGAACGAGATATAAACTACTGAGGATGAACCTATAAGATGTCGTAATAAATGCTGCCGAACGATGTATTTTGAGCAATTACAGCAATATATTTTATCTTTGCAGCCTTTATTATCTTTTTCTGCTTCAATCTTAATTTCGTAATCATGAATTTGTTTTCCAAACAGAATGCTGAATTTATTGGCCGGCACATAGGGCCAAATGAACGTGACACCCAAACGATGCTCGATGTGATAGGCGTGGGCAGTATGGATGAGCTGACGGGGCGTACGGTACCTGCGGCTATACGAATGGATCATTCATTGCGTATACCCTCAGGAGTGAGCGAGGCAGAATACCTGGCACAACTAAAAGAAACATCGCTAAAAAATAAACTGTCGAGAAACTACATAGGACAAGGATACTACGACACCCACACACCTAGTGTCATTCTGCGCAACATTTTTGAAAACCCAGGATGGTATACTCAGTACACTCCCTATCAGGCAGAAATAAGCCAGGGCAGACTAGAAAGCCTCATCAACTACCAAACAGTAGTGAGCGATCTAACAGGGTTGCCTATCACCAATGCATCACTGCTAGATGAAGCTACTGCGGCGGCTGAGGCCATGAATATGTTCTTCCACTCTTCTAACAAAGATTCACAAAACCCCGACAGACCTAAGTTCTTTGTAGACAATGATGTTTTCCCGCAAACTAAGGATGTAATAGTTACAAGAGCTACACCTATAGGCATAGATGTAGTATATGGCGACTACAGAAACATGACACCTGATGTTACTTTCTTTGGTGCACTGGTGCAATACCCCAACGATAAAGGTAGTGTAGAAGACTATCGCGATTTCATCAACAAAATGCATGACGCAGGTGGTTACGTTGTAATGGCTACAGATCTACTGGCACTTACGCTGCTTACTCCTCCGGGCGAAATGGGTGCTGACGCCGCTGTAGGTACTGCGCAGAGATTTGGCGTGCCCTTGGGCTTTGGCGGTCCGCATGCTGCTTTTTTCTCTACCAAAGAAGATTTCAAACGCCAGATACCAGGTAGAATAATAGGCATAAGTATTGATGCTCATGGCAACCGTGCCCTGCGTATGGCACTAGGCACCAGAGAACAACACATTAAAAGAGAAAAAGCAACTTCTAACATTTGTACCGCACAAGCACTACTAGCCAATATGGCGGCTATGTATGCCGTGTATCATGGCCCAGAAGGACTAAAAGATATTGCAAAACGTGTAGCCCTGCTGACACAGGTATTAGGCGAAACATTGGCTACTGCTGGTGTTACACTGGATAACAACAGTTTTTTCGATACTATCACTATCACCGTGGCAGACAGCGACGCTGTAAAAGCTAACGCAGAAGCTATGGGCATCAACTTCCGCTATCATGGTAATAATGTGATTGGTATTTCGCTCGATGAAACAACCACATCTACAGATGTATTGGATATCATAAAAGCTGTGCTTAACAGCGAACTACCAGTATCGTTCTCTATTGATGAACATACTTCATTGTCGCACATACCTACATCACTCACCCGCAC
>JBIKKS010000016.1:0-11496 GCA_044360235.1 Flavipsychrobacter sp.
TTCAAATACCCCAAATTTTGCAAAAACTATGTAAGGTGCAGTTAGCACCGTAGCTATGCCTAGTATCACTTGCACCGTTACCAGTACCATAGGCCACCAGCGCGACTTTGACAGTAAACTTTCCCCAGCCAGTTTGGCTTGTTTGCCTGCATACACAAACCAAAGTATAATACCAGCCAGCAGCAGATAAGCAAGTCCCCTGTGTATAAAATGTACATTGATAGGGTTGTGTAGCCAGCTATCAGCACCCATGCCGGCTGGTATCCAGTCGCCATTGATAGTGGGCCAAGTGGGGGCGTTTTTTGCAGCATGCAGCCCTGCCATAAAGGCACCATAAGCTAGCTGCACATACACCAGTGCTATGAGCCCTATACTAGCCGTTACCATGCCTTTGCTGCCCGCCCTGCGGTGCGGTGGTATGAGCAATACCAGCGCAAACCATAATGTATAGCACATCAACGTAACTGCACTCAGAAAGTGTGTAGCCAGCCAGGTATGTTTTACATAAAGGTCGGTATCATTGAGTCCGCTTTCTACCATTTTCCAGCCTATGAAGCCTTGCACACCACCCAACAGGAATAGCACAGCAAATGGTTTAATCATGCCTTTGTCAAAGTACTTTTTAGATAGGAAATAGACGAATCCTATCAAAAACACCACCCCCAGCATACGAGCCCATAAGCGGTGTGCCCACTCCCAGTAAAAGATGAATTTGAAATCGGACAGTGTAAAATGACTATTCAGAAACTTGAACTGAGCTATATTCTTGTAACTATCAAATGCATTGTTCCAGTCGGCATCATTGAGTGGGGGAAGTGTTCCCATTATAGGTTTCCACTCGGTGATAGATAGCCCCGAGCCAGTGAGGCGGGTTACACCACCCATAAAGAACTCTATCACTATCATTATTATTCCTGCAATCAGCCACCACGCTACCGCTCTTCTCTTACGATTGTCCACTGGAAAAAAATTTATGCAAAAATAGTAGAACTAACCCAACCCTCAGTCATTTTTGAGCAATTACAACAGGATAAAGCCCTTATTCATACACATTTTGTGTCTTTACGGATGGTATTTTTTTATTTTGGAGGGGTCAATGCCTTCTTGCATAGTAGTAATTTCAGGCAGGGGACAGCGGTGTTAACAAAAAACAAACATTGGGTTTATAACCATACGGCTATGCCCAGCAGTAGAAATATACTGTACCTTTATATAAATTTAGTACAGAGAAATATAAGCTTATGAATATCATATCAAAATCTTTATTGTTTGCTCTAGGCTTTGGCTGTGCTACGGTCAGCGCCCATGCTCAGGGATTTAAGAGTATTATCAACGATGCAAAGAAAAATCTGGGCAATGTAAAAGTGCCAGGTACTGGCGGTGGTGCAACCAGCCTCACTGAGGGCGAAATAGCCAGTGGGTTGAAAGAAGCATTGAAGATAGGTGCCCAAAATGCCACCAGCAAAGTATCGGTTATGAATGGATTTTTTGGCAATCAGCTAATAAAAGTATTGCTGCCACCGGAAGCCAAAAAAGTAGAAACTACGCTACGTGCGCTGGGTATGGGTGCACAGGTAGACAGGGCTATACTATCTATGAATAGGGCTGCAGAAGATGCCTCGTCAAAAGCAGTGCCTATATTCACTAATGCCATCACTGGTATGAGTATACAGGATGGAATATCTATACTCAGGGGTAGCAACGATGCCGCTACTCAATACCTGAAAGGCAATACTAGTACTCAGCTTACCTCAGCATTTAGGCCTGTGATACAGTCGTCGCTCAATAAGGTAAACGCTACCCGCTACTGGACTGAAATAGTAACCATATACAACAAACTACCCACCACCCGCCAAAAGGTGAATACAGACCTTACGGGTTATGTAACAGAGCGTGCACTGAATGGTATATTTGTAAATGTGGCTGAGGAAGAACTGAAAATCCGTACCAACCCAGCTGCAAGAATCACCGATATACTGAAAAAAGTGTTCGGATAAGTTGAATTTTATTAATGTTTCTACTCAGTGCTCTTTGGCTAAATGTAAAATAGCACTAAATTGCACCAATTGTATAGCAGGATAGCACAATAGTGAATATCCGATTGCCAGAATTTTTTGGCAATAAAAACCTCAGTTTTGCCTTTATGTTGCAGGATCAGAATTTTGACATTATTTCATGGTGGAACGATTTATCGTTCGATGGTAAGGAACTTTTTACGCTGGGCGAAGACGGAAAATTGGTAATCTATTCCGGTCAGGAAGGTAAAGAACGACTAATAGCAGAGTTGACACCCGAAAACAGCATAACAATGCTGAGCACACTGGGCGAAAAATACTATGCCCTTCAGGCGAGAGTAGCTGACACTGCTACCGAATGGAATGCTGCCGAAGACAAAATGAAAATGGCAGAAAAAGTGCATTCCATCAAAAATGCACTTAATAACGCCCATGCAATAGGCAATCTGGAAAAACTAAGCACAGAAGTAGCTGAATGGGATAGGGTAGTAAGTGAACTTACTGAGCAAAATTATGCAGCAAAACTAGCGCTAACCGAGCAGGCCGAGGCAATAGCCGAGAGCAATGACTGGAAGGATGCCAATGCCGCCATACGCGACATAATAGAAAAATGGAAACTCAGCGGATATGCCGACAAGTTTCGCAGCGATAAACTGTGGAACCGTATAGAGGCAGCCAAAAATAAATTTAACGACCGCCGCAAACAGTTCTTTGAAGAACAGGAAAAAGATTTGCTGGTGAACCTAGACCTGAAAATGGACCTAGTAGAGCAGGCAGAGTCGCTGGCTACATCTGCTGAGTGGAAAAAAACAGCCGATACTTTTCACAGGCTTACCAACGAATGGAAAACTATAGGTCATACCCTTAGCAAAAAAAATGAAGAACTATGGCAACGCTTTATTGCTGCCAAAGCTACCTTCTTTGACCGCAAAAGAGAGCATACTGACCGTATACAAAAAGAGCAGGAACAGTTTTTCATGGAAAAAACCGCTCTTGCCGAAAAAGCTGAAGCACTCAAAGACAGTACCGAATGGAATGCTACCTCTCTGGCGTATGCAGCCCTGATGGAAGACTGGAAAAAAACCGGCAGGGTAAATGGTGACAGAGGAGAAGAAGTATGGGCAAGATTCATGGCAGCTCAAGAGCATTTTTTCTCTGCCAAAAAACAGCACACAGAAGGTATACGCACCGTACACGAGCAGAACTACAACCTGAAAATGGAACTACTGCACCGTGCCAACCAGATAAAGAATGCTACTCAGTGGAATGACACCACTGCTGAAATGAATGAACTGCTGGACGAGTGGAAAAAAATAGGTCCGGTAGCGCGTGATGTATCTAACAAGATTTGGGACGAATTTATAGCTGCTCGTAAACACTTCTTTGCCCGCAAAGATGCCAACCGTGAGCAACGCAAACAGTTTGTAGAGGTGCAGAAACAAGTACGCACAGAGCAGGCTAAAGAAATGGTGGGCAAACTACTGACTGATATAACCGAAGAGGAAGAGAAACTGGTAGACTTTGCAGAGGCACTCAAAAACATTACTCCTGGCAAAAAAGCGGAAGAGCTACGCAAACATCTGGAAAAGCTACTGGCAGAAGGGCAACAGAAAATTAAACGCCTGAAAGAAAAGTATGCTGCTGTGCAAGATGAGTATGGCAAAAAAGCCACTACCCCTGCACCTGTCACAGAAACAGTAGCTGATGCAGCACCCGCAGAAGTGGTAGCCGTAGCAGAAGAGCAACCACAAGAAGAGCCAACACAAACAGCAGAATAAGTAGCAGAACGATGTCGAAAAAGAACAGCCCAAGACCTGATGGTCTGGCCTACTCTACCAACAAAGACTTTTTTAATGACTATCCGGAGCCGGAAGAGGTAGCCACATTGCCCAAAGAAAAACAAAAACTAAGGGTAAAACTGGATACCAAACAAAGAGCTGGCAAAGTAGTAACATTGATAGAAGGATTTGTAGGTGCTGCCGAAGATATGGAAACACTGGGCAAACAGTTGAAAACCCGGTGTGGCGCAGGTGGTAGTGCCAAAGAAGGACTGATACTGATACAGGGCGACTATAAAGAAAAAGTAGTAACATGGCTTCGTGAGTGGGGCTATTTGCTTACTAAGTAATCCTTAGTCCACTTGTAACTCCTTCTTTAACGCACATCATTATTGTTGTTTTTGGCTGCCTGACGACGGTCAGTCGTACACTGTACTATTGTCATATTTTTGCTGTGATTTGGATTGCGTTAAAAATGAAATTAATTTTGTTTGTTGCTTTTATTTTAAAGCAATAACACAGTAGCATTATAATCAGGTTTTTTATGTCAAGTGTAGTAACACCAAAGTTTGGTCACTCAGCAGTATCAGTGCATGCAGAGCTCAAAAAAAGAGTCAATGAGTATTTTGAAAAGCATAAAATAGACCCTACCGGAAATGGTAAGTTGTACACCAAAGCCATAATACTGGTAGCTGGATATTTGTTTGTATACATTCATCTAGTTTTCTTTACACCTGCAGCATGGCTGGCTATTCCAGAGTGTGTGATATTAGGCTTGTTCACGTCGGGTATAGGTTTTAATGTAATGCACGATGGCTCACACAGTAGCTTCAGCAAATACAAATGGTTGAATACCCTTGCCGCGTTTAGTCTAGATTTTTTGGGTGCTAGCAGTGCCATGTGGAAGAATAAACACGTTATCATTCACCACACGTACACCAACATTGATGGTATAGATGACGATATAGAGGCTGAGCCATTCCTACGTTTGGCTCCTACACAGAAGTATTACAAGATGCACAAGTACCAGCATCTGTATTTCTGGTTTTTGTATGGTTTGTTATACCTGTTCTGGGTGTTTTTTACCGATTACAAAAAATACTTCAGCGGTAAGGTAGGTACAGTGCCTTTGAAAAAACTCAGTAATACTGACCATATTCTTTTCTGGTCATTCAAGGCTTTTCACTTTGGTATGTACATTGTGCTGCCCATCATTATGTGTGGCTTTTTGCCATGGCTCATAGGTTTCCTTACTTATACTTTCGTAACAGGTGTAGTACTTAGCATAGTATTTCAGTTGGCACATACGGTAGAAGAAACTGGTTTTCCAGAAGCTAAACAACCTATTAACAAAATGGAAGATGAGTGGGCTGTACACCAGCTGAAAACTACCGCCAACTTTGCTACCGGCAACAAAATCATTACTTGGTTTGTGGGTGGGCTTAACTTTCAGGTAGAGCATCACCTGTTTCCCAAGATATCACACGCTCACTACCCCAATATCAGCCGCATCATCAAACAGACATGTGCTGATATGAATATCCCATATCTGGAGCATCCTCGCATGACTACTGCTATAGCATCGCACGTAGCTCACCTGAAGAAGATGGGACAGAATTAATAACAACAATTACACAATCAATAGTTATGATGCCATTCTGCAACCATGTAGTATGGCATCATTCATTTTGGGACATTTATTTAATGTCCACACTTGGTTATATTTGTAACAATGAGGATAACTATACTTGGTCACAATTCTGCATTGCCTGCTTTTGGGCGGCATCCCACATCGCAGGCGGTAACTGTGTATGGCGAGGTGCTGCTGCTAGACTGTGGCGAAGGCACACAGATACAAATGCAACGGTATGGTGTAAAATGGAAAAACGTGCAGCACCTCTTTATCAGTCACATGCATGGCGACCATTACTTTGGTTTGCCGGGCCTTATCAATAGTATGAGCCTTTTGGGGCGTACTGCCCCCTTGCACCTGCACGCGCCTAAGGAGCTGAAACCAATAATAGACGCTATACTGGCAGCCGCCAATACTACACTCAACTATCCATTTATTTTCAACGAGCTACCCGAAAACGGTGGCTTACTTACAGACACACCTTCTTATACAGTCAGGTGTTTTCCGGTAGCGCATGGTATAGCGTGTTTTGGTTTTCTGATCACTACCAAAACCCGAGGCAGACGAATACTGCCCGATAGGTGTATTGAGTACAACATACCGACAGAAAGTTTTGAACTTCTAAAACAGGGCAATGACTATACACAGCCCGACGGTAGCATAGTAAGCAACGAATGGGTGACAGAAGACGGTCCCGCACCTAAGAAGTATGCATACTGTGCAGATACCCTATACACAGAAACCTACCTAGAGCATATAACCGGTGTAGATGCCCTCTACCACGAAAGTACCTACCTGGAGCAAGATGCTGACAAGGCTGCTGCCCGCTATCACAGCACCGCCACACAGGCGGCACAGCTGGCAGCCAAGGCTGGTGCGGGTTTGCTACTGCTGGGGCATTTTTCGTCGAAGTACAAAGACCTGGACGAATTTGGAAAGGAAGCAATGATTCACTTTGCCAATGTAGTAGTAAGCGAAGAGGGTATAGCGTATGACATTTAATACAACATTTTCCACGCGTTTATTAAGCAGATTAAATGCTGCGCTCATAAGCCTGCATCAGCTCTGCCAGTAGGGCCACATGGTGCAGCGGCATAGCATTATACAGCGATACCCTGAATCCTCCTGTGTGCCTGTGACCTTCTAGGCCTGTTATGTTGTTTTCACTGCATAGCGCCAGCAGTGCTGCCTCATGTTGCTTACTAGTGGCGGTGAAGCATACATTCATCAAGCTGCGGTGTGTAGTTTCCCTCACACGTGCAGTAAATAGAGTACTGTTGTCCAGCACACTATACAGTAGTTCTGCCTTGTTCTTGTTCTCCGCCTCTATCACGTCTATACCCCTATTTTTTATCCACCTTAGCATCAGTAGCGAGGTGTATATGCCAGATACATTGGCAGTATTCACTATCGAGTTTTGCTGCACCTGTGCCGCATAACTGAGCAGTGGTGGCAATGTGGCGTTGGCGCTTTTCAGTAAGTCTTTATGTATCACTGCCAGTGCCACCCCGGGAGTGCCTAGGTTCTTTTGTGCTGCTGCATAAAATAGGGCATAGCGGCTATAGTCGTGTTTGCGGCTCAGAATGTCGCTACTCATATCGGCTATCAGCGGTGCAGTAGTGGGGGGTATATGGTGCCACTGTGTGCCATATATGGTATTGTTGGTAGTGAGGTGCAGGTAGGCAGCATTGTCAGGTATTGCCTCTGGCCACTGTGGCAAGCAGGTATACTGCTCTGGTGCCGATGTAGCTACTATATGTGGGCTGCCATAATACTGCGCATACTCCATAGCCTCGTGTGCCCAGTAACCACTGTCTATATAGGCAGCAGTACCTCCCTGAGGCAAAAAGTTGGCAGGCACCATACAAAACTGTTGTCTGCCACCGCCATGCAGCCACACTACTTCGTAGCTGCTATCTATACCACACAGTTCTCTTGCCAGTTGTTTACTTTCTTCTATTATAGAATCAAACGCCTTGCTGCGGTGTGGTAGCTCCAGTATAGACATGCCTGTGCCCTCATAGCTGAGTGTAGCAGCAGCTACCTGCTCTAGCACACTTGCCGGCAGTGTGGCAGGGCCAGCATTGAAGTTAATTTTCCTTTCCATTTTCTTGATCCGATTCATCGACAGTAGTGATACCGCCACTTACAGCAAATTTCATAGCCTCGCCCGATGTCATGTTGGTTACACGCTTGGTGTTGGCACGGTCTACCACTATCACCCAGCCCGATATAGCATAGGAGTGTGGCAAATACACAGCTACCTTTCCTGCCATGCCCATAGTGCCCATTTCATCTCGTGTCAGAAAACCTATACGCCATATTTCGGGGTTTTCATTCACCCGCACCCATACGGCCTCATTAAATCGTTTTTTATCGCCTACAAATGATGTTATCACATCGCGTCTAGAGGAGTATATATACTTCACCCCAGGTGTATGGCTCATGAGGTAAGAAAAAGAGTCGAACAACCATTTGCCCACAAAAAAACGTGTACCCAAGTATCCTATCACTGTTACTGTACCCAAAATTGCCAAAAAGCCTATGCCTCGCGGCATAGAGGGTACTAGACTGTCTACACTGGTAAATATGGTGAACAACAGATAACCGGTAAGAGCTATGGGGCTAAGTAGTATAAGACCCTGAAGAAACGAACGAAGTAAAATGGAAGCAATGCGCCGCATAGGGCGCAAAGGTACATAACGAATTATGACAAAAGCACTATATGTGATTAATATCACCCACTTATTACAAATCTCTGCTCATTGTAGCTATTCTGTACCTGTTTCCACAGGTGGGCACCATTTGTTCAGTTGTTTCACACAGGCTGCCATATCCTTGGGTAGGGGTGCTTCTGCCACTACAGCAGTGCCATCTTCTTTATAAAACTCCAGCTTGTAGGCATGCAGTGCCAGCCTGCTCAGCAGTGGGCGTTCTTCTTCGTCCTTATCAGACATACGATACTTACGCTTTATGTCAGACAGCATAAACGGCTTGCCATCGCCATAAAGTGGGTCGCACACCAGCGGATGCCCTATCGACTGCATGTGTACCCTAATCTGGTGTGTGCGTCCGGTGTGTATCTGAAACTGCATCAGCGCATACAGTGGCCATTGCTCTGCCACCTTGTAGTCTGTTACGGCTACTTTGCCCTTGCGGGCTACTATCATCTTGCCATTGTTGGCAGGGTGCTCTGCTATAAAGTTTTCTATACGTCCATTATCGGGCACTACTATACCCGTTACCAGACCGGCATAATACTTGTTTACATCCCGCTCCTGAAATAAGATAGACAAGTATCGGTGAGCCACTTCGTTTTTGGCAAAGCACAGCACACCACTCGTGTCGCGGTCTAGGCGGTGTACCACCCACACCTTCTGACCCGCTTTTTTCTCCATGGTTTTGTTCAGGCTAGGTAGTGCAGCGTTAAATCTGTCGGGCACTACCAGCATACCAGCTGGCTTGTTTACTATCAGTATATCGTCGTCTTCGTATAGTGTATCTATGTTCATTGTTCAGTTTCGTTTTTGTATGCTTCCAGACATTCGTTTTCTTTCTGGCGCATCAGTTTTTTGTCGGCATCTTTTTTGTCTTTGAAGCCACACAGGTGCAGCGCACCATGAAAAATCACTCTGTGCAGTTCATCCGCACTTGTAGTGCCAAATTTTGTTGCATTGTCGGCCACACGCTCCGTGCTTATGTATATTTCGCCAGTCAGTATACCATTGCCATCACTTAGGTCAAAGGTGATAATGTCTGTCAGGGTATCATGTTTCAGGTATTCCAGATTGATGGTCAGCAAGTATTCGTCTGTGCAGAAAATGTAGTTAAGGTCAGTTTTCTTTATAGCAGGCAGGTGCGTAGCCACCAGCCTATCCAGAAATGCAGATAGTTTTCTTTTGTTTTTAAGACCACTCTTTACTTCCTGTTCATGAAACTTGGCAGGCATACCCTTTATACTATTTAGTGTGCAAAGGTCGTATTATTTCGGGTAATGTATTGACTATGGTGTAGTGCTAATTGTGAGGAGTATAGGAGGCTTGTTAAGCGCTTTTACTATCCAAACAGTTTGTGATGTCTCAGACTTAGCAATTCAGTATATTTCGCTTGCATTTCTTTCGACAAAAAACTTTGCGCTATCATCTCTTCCCATTTAGGTAAAGCCTTTTCAAATCGCTTATAAATATAGGCTAAAGCTTTTTCATTAATTTTAAGAGATCGTGCCAAGGTATCAAAGTCACTCCGTTTCAGCCTGTTTTTTTTACCATTAATAGTTAGCGCACTTTCTTCTTTGTCATCAGATATCACTAATTCGGTATTCAGTAAATCATACGCTGGCGATATGCTGTACTCATCGGTGACATGTTCTATCAATGAAAAATTTTTCAGGTGCATGTCGGCATTTCCTGTCAGATAGCAGAATAAAACTAGCTCAAACAGCCGTTGTGCCTCATAGCCTTTGTTTGCCGTGAACTGATGAGTTAGTTTGCCAATCTTTTCTATAGATCCTCTATATTTATGTTCTGTTAGACTTTCACTCAATTGACAGAAATCTTCAACAGCTATTTTTTTTCCTTTTTTTCTGTCAAATCTTTTTGTTAGGTAAGCTACAGCGCCTGTGTTCAATCTCATCAAGCAATGTTTGGCTACACTGATATTTATAGCTTCAGCCATGTGCATAGTTAGGTCTTCATTTTCGGGTAGTTCAGCATATGTGGCAGATGGTGGTTTTAGTATATAATCGCCCTGCATCCCAACAATAGTTAATCGGGACAATTGGTTTTTATGCCGCTCTATATTCAGCGATAGCTTAGGTTGCACACCCGTTATGGCTACCCTTTTTATTACAATTTGTTGTGCTAATTCTTCTATTTTTTTTAAGTCTACTTCTATAACGGGCGGTACACTTGTGCCAAACATTTTTGTAGCGCAGTGCGAATGAAAATCAATTTCGGCTCCTTCTATTGGCAGATAGCAATACAAACATTTCATAATAAATCTTCATTAGTAAACTAAACTTCACTTAGGCAATACAGAAACACAACCTATACAATCCCTGCATAATGTTGTCAATAACCCAAATCGGTCTCTGGGGTTTATCTTCCAGTTGTTTACAGCTATTGCCAGCAGCCATCCTTCAGGTATCAATCCATCAAAAAACGGGAACAATATTTTACTGATATAAGGCATTTGTTGTAAAGGCAAAGTAAGACTAACTGGCTTTGCTGCATCACTATTCATATATTCATCGTCATACTGAAATATATAGCCATCATCACTCTCGGAAATGACACCTGCAAACATGTCCTCGCAGAAAACCTTCGCTTGCCTCATAATTCATGTTTTGTTACAACGCCCATTTCGCTACCAAACAAGGCAAGTACTTGATTTACTTTATCCAGTCTTACCGACTCTTTCCCTTGCTCTAGTTCACGCACAAACCGCAGCCCCACTCCTGCCCGCTCAGCTAAGTCTGGCTGTGTTAGCTTCAGTTGTTTTCTTTTACTTTTTATAAAAACCGATACTGAAACATTCATTTTATACCCTTTAGGGTGCAAAAATAAGTATAATGTCAATATCTACACCCTAAAAGGTATAATTTTTATTTTCTACTTCTATTTTATACCCTTTAGGGTACTATAATGATACTATATCACATTGGTTATCAGTAGATACACAGTTTTCTTTCGTCAGCATTTGCACATCCATCATCGTCTGTTGTGTCACACGCTTGTACGTTCAGGGCAATGAGGGGCTTGGTAATATTATTACAAAAATATCCTCATCACCTACTCACTACAAATCTTTTACTGGCGCACACCTTGTCATCGGCACATTGTAGCATGTATACCCCATTGGCTAGGTTGCTGATATCTATGTCGGTAGCGGTGTAGTTGTTCATGATGCGCATGGCCTGTCCTAGGCTGTTGGTGTTTCGTGTTTGTATCTAGTCATATAGTGTTTAGTTTCCATTTTTTTTTGCCGGTTTTTTGCCGGTTGTTTCATGTGTTTTGGGGTGTAAGTAGTTGATTATCAATGGTATTCGGTTTTGCAGGTTGTAGGCATTTTC
>JBIKKS010000348.1:0-3117 GCA_044360235.1 Flavipsychrobacter sp.
GCGAGAAATATATAATCAACCCACACTACATGGGCAGGTACTGCATGCTGCCGAAAAACTAGAAGGATCGGTAAGGAACACAGGTATACATGCCGCTGGTATCATCATAGCCCCCAGCGATCTTACAGACCTATTGCCAGTGTTTATGGTAAAGGATGTAGACTCTCTGATAACCCAGTATGAGGGTAATGTGATAGAGAATGCAGGGGTAATAAAAATGGACTTTCTGGGTTTGAAAACCCTGACCATCATAAAAGATGCTCTTGCACTTATAAAGAGAAACTATAATGTATTTATAGACATTGACACGATACCGCTAGATGATGTAACAACTTATGAATTGTACCAACGAGGAGATACTAATGGTACGTTTCAGTTTGAGAGTCCGGGCATGCAGAAGCACCTTATCAATTTGAAGCCTGATAAGTTTGATGACCTTATAGCCATGAATGCCTTGTACCGTCCGGGGCCTATAGAGTACATACCTAGCTACATACGCCGTAAGCATGGGCAAGAACCTATAGCGTATGACGTGCCTGATATGGAGGAGTATCTGGGTGATACTTATGGTATTACTGTGTATCAGGAGCAGGTGATGTTACTGTCTCAAAGTCTGGCAGGGTTTACGAAGGGTGATGCCGATGTACTGCGTAAGGCAATGGGCAAAAAGCAGAAGGCAGTATTGGATAAAATGAAAGGGCAGTTTGTGGAGGGTGCAAAAGCTAAAGGGCATCCGGAAGACAAATTGCAAAAGATATGGACCGACTGGGAGGCATTCGCCCAATATGCGTTCAATAAATCGCACTCTACCTGTTATGCACTGGTAGCATACCAAACTGCTTATCTGAAAGCCCACTATCCGGCTGAGTATATGGCGGCGGTGCTGAATAACCAAGGCAATATAGAAAAGATAAAATTCTATATGGAGGAGTGCCAGCGTATGGGGCTACAGGTACTAGGACCAGATGTGAATGAGAGCTTGAAGGGATTTGCGGTGGCTAAGGAAAATGTAGTACGTTTTGGGCTCAACGCCATAAAAGGGGTGGGTGAGGCTGCCGTAGAAGACATTATAGCTGATAGAGAGGCTAATGGTAGTTTTGATTCTATATATGACTTTATAAAGCGTGTAAACCAACGCACGGTCAACAAAAAGTCGATGGAGAGTTTGGCACTAGCGGGTGCGCTTGATTGCTTTCCACAACTGCATAGGGCGCAGTATTTCTATACACCTCCTACAGACCCAATAACTGGTTTGGAACGATTGATGAGGTTTGGTAATCAGGTGCAGGCTAGTTCATCAATGGTTACCAATAGCTTGTTTGGCGACTCTATAATGCCCGAGATAAAACCACCAGTAATACCTGAATGTGATAAATGGGGATTGCCAGAGCTGCTAGACCGTGAAAAAGAAGTAGTGGGCATCTATCTGAGTGCGCACCCACTAGATGGGTATAAGTTTGAGATGGAAAATTATGGTTTTGTGCCTATCAACCAAATGGAAGTACTGCGAGGTAAAACGATACGTATAGCGGGCTTTATAACAGATGTGGTGCATGCTACTACCAAAAAAGGCAGCAAGTTTGGTAAGATGGTGCTCAATGACTACTCTGGCAATACAGAAATAGTGTTGTGGGAGAAAAACTATGTTGCTTTTGTTAACTATCTGATTAATGGGCAGAAAATAATAATAAATGGTATCTATAACGAACATCCTTACAGGCCTGGTACAATGGAGTTGCAGATACAGAGCATGATGCTGCTAGATGAAGTGCGCAAAACTATGACCAAAAGGATACATCTAGCATTGCCGCTAGACAAGATAACGGATGAGTTTGCATCGTTTATGGTGGCTAATGTGCAGAAGTATCCTGGTAGTACGGAACTCATTATCAGTGTAAGAGATATGGATACCGAAATGCAGATAAAAATGAAGTCTCAGAATAAAAAGATATTGCTAAGCGACGAACTGATAACTTACATACAGGAGCATGACGAAATTATGTATTCGATAGAGAAGAATTAGGGGAAAAAGACATTGAAAATATAAAGGGAGATAGATAATGTGCTACTATCTCCCTTTTCTTTTTGCAAATAGGGTTATTGTAATTTCTAAAGCAGTTTTTGGTCTTACCTCACTTTGATATTGCCTATATTTGAATAATGTTAGCAGCGTTACTAATATCGTTCATATGATGCCAGAAAATACACCTGAATTAAAGCCGATATCAAATAGCAGTGATGCAAATAATAAAGTAACTCCTACCAAAGTAGGCTGGGTTATTTTCTGGAGTGTACTGAGCCTTATTGTTACTATCATTGCTACCATGAGTGTAACTAAAGAGTATGGTGTTGCTCTGTATGTGGGTGTGCCGGTTACGATAGGTTTTACAGTGGGTTTTGTGGGTAAAAACTTGAAGGGATTAATAAAAGGTACATTGGCTGTAGTGATAACAACTACATTTTTAAGTTTATTGCTTATTGCATTAAAAATTGAAGGTGCTATCTGTATCATCATGATAATAGTGCCGTTGTTTTTGTTTGTTGCTGTAGGGTTTGGAATTGGTAAATTACTATTGGAAATAGTGCCTAAAAACAATAACTACCTTGTTTTGTTTTTTCTTATCAACCCTGCTTGTATAGCTGCGGATACACAGATAGAAATGGTAGAAAATACCATCACTACTAAAACAGTTATAAATGCTACTCCTGCTCAAATATGGCAAGTATTAACCAACGAGGTGGATTTTGGTAAACATGAAAATTTCTTTTTCAAGAATGGGGTCAATTATCCGTTAGATATGCACCTTACCCAGCGCAATGATAGCATGCTGCTGAGTTGTAACCTGCGCAACTGTGTAACAGAATTGTATGTAGATGAGTTGGTGCCCAATAAAGTTTTGAGATTTAGGTCGGTGAAGGATGTAGAGCCAGTTAAGGAGTTGACTATATATGACACGCTGAGTACGCCACATACTAATGGCGAGTATTTCAAGCATTTGTATGGTAAGTTTGAACTTGTGCCACTTGCTGATGGTAGTACTGAACTGATAGCAGAGTCGCAGTTTTTATACAGGTTATCTCCGGCTTTTTACTGGAACTGGTGGAGCAAATATTTGG
>JBIKKS010000433.1:0-2538 GCA_044360235.1 Flavipsychrobacter sp.
TCACACTTTTCCCTAAGGATGCTACTTACTACTTTACCAATGCTAGTATACCCAGAGCACTACCTGCAAATGAGCTAAAAGAAGCAGGCGAAACTAGCGGACTAAATGGTGTAGCCTACCCCACCGTGTCACTAGCCCTCACTGCGGCCAAAAACGCAATGGGCATTGATGACATACTGCTAATAACGGGTAGTTTTTTTGTGGTAGGCGAAGCCATGGAAGCTATGGAATAGCGCACGAATACACTTTGCAAAACCAATAGATTGTTACAGCTTACCCGATAAGAGTTGTTTATCTACTATTGTTGTCTACCGCCAATACTGTACGTAAGTTGAGCTCGTGTGCTGCACGCATAATAGCTACTATATTGTCGGCAGTGGCTTGTTTGTCGGCATTGATAACTACTGTAGGCTCGGCATCCTGCGACTTAGCAATAGCTGCAGCAATAAAAGGCTTTAAGGAGTCTATATAAACGGGTTTGGTGCCTATAAAAAACTCTTGTTTATCATTTACCGACACTACTACAGTTTGTTTTGCCTTGGTATCGCTTTTTGCCTTGGGTATACTCAGCTTCACCACATTGGGGTTGGCAAGAGTAGATATGATAAGAAAGAACAACAGCAGTATGAACAATATGTCGTTCAAAGCTGAGGAGTGCCCCTGAGGGTCGTGCGCCAAACGTCTTTTTATATTCATCTGTTGTTCTTGGTGTAGTTAGTTATTAGGTTGCTGAATACTATCCAGAAATTCTACTGAGGCTGATTCTATTTTGTTTACCGCTTTGTTGATTTGTGCATTCAAAAATGCATAACCCACATAAGCCAACAAACCAATAATAAGCCCCACGGCAGATGTTACCATCTTGGTGTAAATACCACCAGCTATGGTTTCGAGCGAGAAGCCCTGATGCTGCACATTAAAGAATAGTATAATCATACCAGCTATGGTACCCAAGAACCCGAATATAGGTGCAATACCAGCAATGGTAGACAGGATTGATACATTTTTTTCTAGTTGGTATACCTCTAGCCTTCCTGTGTTTTCCATAGATTTTTCTATGTAGTCGATAGGTTTGCCTAGTCTGCCTATACCTTTTTCCAGCACTCTGGATACTGATGTAGCACTACCCTTGCACGCACTTAGTGCTGCCTGTACATTGCCTGTTTCTATTGCCTGTACCACTCTTACCGTTAGTGTAGGATCTACAGCAGACGCCTTGCGGATGTGCAACAGACGCTCCACAAATACATAAACCATTATCACAGAGCAAAGCAAAAGCGGTACCATGAGCGCACCACCTTCCATTAGAAGATTGAACAGCGATATTTTCTCTGGTGCTGGCGGAGCTACAGCGGCTACAGTACTGACAGCAGTATCGATCTGTAACAGCAAAACGGATAGTAATGTCATTGGCGAAATTTGTTCTGAACAAATGTAACTAAAATCAGTAAACACAGTAAATGTATTGTATCCCTTACATTTATTTTAACCATTTTGATTTTAGTGGTGTTTTTCCTAGACAGATTGCAGTAAAGTGGCTATATACTTCCGCATAACAAAGCTCTACAAAGCGACACAACATTAATACATTCAATTATGGATAATTAGGGTATATTTGTAAGGAGCAAGCAGGTAGGTTGTTCATAAAAAAACAGAACCAATACTATGATACTTTTTGTAGGCAACCTGAGCAAAGCTACTACCGGAAAAGACCTCACAGACCTCTTTAGTAAGTTTGGAGGTATATCAAAATCGAGATTGATGCTGGATGAAATAACCAAACGCTCTAGAGGATTTGGTTATGTAGAGATGCCAGATGCTGGCACGGCGCACAATGCCATAAACGTACTGAACAACAGTTTGTTTATGGGCGAAAAAATACTGGTATATCAGGCTAGCTCCAAACAATCTATGGCAATAGTGTGGAAGTAAACCAGCTACAAAGGTGTAAATCGGTAAGGTGTTTGGTACACGACAGCCAATACCTGCCAACAGTGATAACAAACAAACATCCTAACATATGCAAACCAATAGCGAACTGCGACTGGCGGTGCTGATAGATGCAGAAAACGTACCCTCGTCCAACATCAAAGAGATGATGGCTGAAATAGCCAAATACGGCAATCCTACCTTCAAAAGAATATATGCCGATTGGACAAAGCCACATGTGACAAGGTGGAAAAACGTACTGCTAGAAAATGCCATAACTCCAATACAACAATACAGCTATACTCAGGGCAAAAACGCATCAGACTCTGCAATGATAATAGATGCCATGGACATTCTGTATACAGGCAGGGTAGATGGTTTCTGTATTATATCAAGCGATAGCGACTTCACCCGGCTGGCACTGCGACTGCGAGAGGCAGGAATGAAAATAATAGGTATGGGAGAAAAAAAGACGCCCGAACCTTTTATAGTTTCTTGCGATAAGTTTATCTACATAGAAATACTGTCTACACCTAAACCCAAAGTAGTAACTAAGAAAAAAGAAAAAGCAGCAGAAATTGTACCTGAAGCCGAAACAGAACCTACAGA
>JBIKKS010000349.1:0-3111 GCA_044360235.1 Flavipsychrobacter sp.
CTTATTTCTTCTACGTTCATCTTTTAATATTTGGTTTGTCATCAGCACATACTACAGTTGCGCCTATAGCTCTTTCCTCAATCGTGCCACAGGTACATTCAGTTGCTCCCTGTATTTGGCTACAGTACGCCTAGCTATATTATACCCTTTTTCCATCAGCATATCTGTAAGATGCTCGTCCGATAAAGGTTTACGTTTGTTCTCTGCACTTATCATTTCATGCAATATAGTTTTCACCTCTCGTGTAGATACTTCCTCACCATTATCGGTATGCAGTGCCTCAGAAAAGAAAAACTTTAGCTTATAAGTACCATACTCTGTTTGCACATACTTACTGTTGGCCACCCTCGATACCGTAGATATATCCAGACTAGTCATAGCAGCTATGTCTTTGAGTATCATTGGCTTTAGCGTAGTTTCATCGCCCGTCACAAAAAACTCTTTTTGAAACTCTATAATAGCTTGCATGGTGTGCAGTAACGTATGTTGGCGTTGCTTTATGGCATCTATAAACCACTTTGCTGCATCCAGTTTTTGCTTTATAAACAGTACTGTCTCTTTCTGGTTCTTATTCTTTTTTTCGCTTCGGTCATACGCCTTCATCATCTCCCTATACCCCTCCGATATTCTTAACTCAGGCGCATTCTTAGAGTTCAGTGTTATCTCGGGTATGCCATTGTTATTGTACACAAAAAAATCAGGGATAATATAACTCTCTGCCTTGTTCACTACTGTGTATGCAGCACCCGGCTTGGGGTTCAGCTTTATAATACTATTGATTACCCCTTTAAAATCTTCATCATTCAGCTCCAGATACTTCTGTATTTTATCGTAGTGCTTCTTCGTGAATTCATTAAAATACTTATCCAGCACCTTTATCGCATCCCTTACAGGTTTGCAATCGGGCATTCTTTTCAACTGTAGTATCAGGCACTCTTGTAGTGTCCACACGCATATACCCGGTGGGTCAAAGAGTTGAATCTCCAGTATCAGTTCGTTTATTTCTTCAATGGTAGTTTCTATGTTTTGCCCAAAAGCCAAATCATCTGCTATAGAGCTGGCTTCTCTCCGCAGGTAGCCATCTTCATCAAGGCTGCCTATTATCTGTTCTGCTATTCTGTGTCTCCTGTCATCCAGCTCCAGCATGCCCAGTTGGTCTAGCAGATAGTCATGAAAACTTGTTTCTACTCTGGCTGGCGTTACTGTTCTTTCTTCACTGCCACCACTGTAGTAATCATCGCTGTAGTCGTAGCCGCTCCGCTCATCTTCTTCTCTGCGCAAAAAATCATCCAAATCTACCTTCTCAGCAGTATCGTTGCTTAGTTCCACATCTTCCAGTTGTTCCTCACCCTCTTCTTTACTGGCAGGGGCATCATCAAGCTCATAGGTATCTTGGTCTACAGTCGGAGTATCCAACTCAAACTCCAGTGCCGGATTTTCCTCCAGTTCTTCCTTTATCCTTTCCTCCAGATTAGCAGTAGGTATCTGCAATAACTTCATCAATTGTATCTGCTGAGGAGATAATTTCTGAAGTAACTTTTGTTGGGTCGACTGTCTTAGCATAGTATTACGGGTTGTAAGGTCGCAAAGAAAAAAGTGAAATTAACGATAGTAAGCCAGTAGTCAACAACTGGTTCATTATAGCATCAATATTTCCGTTGCAACCAAGTTTGTGCTTGCAAAAATAAAATTTAATGGCACAAGTTAGATTACCTCTTACCTCAAGGGTTGTTAATATTTAAAATAATACTGGCAATTGTTAAAGTTCTTTTTTTCTCAACCCTTGTATTGTATATTGTTCCTTAGACTTTAATCTAACAGCACTCATGAGCAAAAAACCATACATATCTCCATCCTTTTCGTATGTTCCGCTCGAGGAAACGCTAGAAATAACTCCACGAAGAAAAAAACTATTCATAGGCATTCCAAAGGAATCTGCATTTCAGGAAAACCGAGTACCACTAACACCAGAAGCAGTATCTGTACTGGTAAATGATGGACACGATGTTGCCGTAGAGCATGGTGCTGGTAATGGATCTTTTTATTCAGACAACGACTACAGCGAGGCAGGTGCCCATATAGTGTACGACAAGGCCGAACTATACCAAGCCACTACAATCATAAAGTCTGCCCCTATTTCTGAGCAAGAGTTGAGCCTGCTACAACCCAATCAGGTGGTAATATCGCCCATACACTTACCGCTTATGAAAGCAGAGATACTGGAGCAGCTATTGGCTAAAAAAATTATTGCTATTGCTTTCGATTCTATAAAAGATGATGCTGGTGCGTACCCCATAGTTCGCTCCATGAGCGAAATAGCTGGCAATTATGCAATAATGATTGCCGCCCGTTTTCTGGGCAATGCCGAAAACGGTCAGGGAGTGCTACTAGGCGGAATATCTGGCTTGCCACCTGCACGTGTACTCATAATAGGTGCTGGTGTAGTAGGTGAATTTGCTGCTAGAGCTGCTTTTGGACTGGGGGCTTCTGTCAAGATTTTCGACAACTCTGTATACCGACTTATGAGGCTGCAAAACAACATTGGTAGACGCTGCTTCACTTCTGTACTAGAGCCCACAACCCTTGCCGAGGAACTGCGTAATGCAGATGTAGCGATAGGAGCACTAAAACCCGTCAATGGTATAACCCCAGTAGTGGTTACAGAACAAATGGTAAGCAACATGAAAGCAGGGTCGGTAATAATAGATGTCAGCATGGACAGAGGTGGCTGTTTCGAAACTTCAAGACTTACCTCTCACGAAAAACCCACTTTCAAAAAATACGATGTCATTCACTATTGTGTACCCAACATAGCCTCTGGCGTGTCACGCACCGCATCGCGCGCCATCAGCAACGTACTCATGCCTATCATGCAGCAAGCAGCAGATATAGGCGGTGTAGAAGGAGTTATCATCAGCAAGAGCGGCATACGCCGTGGAGTGTATGTATACAAAGGTTGCATAACCAACGCCCCTATTGCCCGTCGATTCGGCATGAAATATACTGATCTCGACTTACTATTATCATCGCAGAGCTAATACTGCCACAATCGAAAAACATCAATTACTATGCCCAACAACCGAATGAATAAAACAATTGCCGGATATCATC
>JBIKKS010000350.1:0-3103 GCA_044360235.1 Flavipsychrobacter sp.
AGTGAGTGCCTCATTATCAGCACTATTATATATACGATAAAAGACTGGCTTGTGTAGGCCCTGAACATGAATGTTGTCTGTTATTTTCTTTTGAATAATTTTTGTTAACACACCGAACATTTTATTATTAAACGAATAAGTTTGTTAATTTTACCTAGCAGCTATTAAATAGGATATATCCCTTTCGAGTGCCTCATTTTTAACCAAAAAAAATGAATAAAGAAAAAATATCAATATTGTATGTTGATGATGAAATGAATAATCTCATTTCTTTTAAAGCTGTTTTCCGCATTAAATATAACATACTTACTGCTATTAGTGGAGAAGAAGCTATAAAAATTTTAAGAAATAATACTGTAAACATCATTATTACAGACCAAAGAATGCCACAAATGACAGGTGTGGAATTTCTCGAATCTATACTTAATGAATACCCAGATCCTATTCGGATATTACTTACTGGATATGCCGATATGAATGCTGTTATAGATGCTATTAATAAAGGTAAAATATTTCATTATCTCACCAAACCTTGGAATGAAGAAGAACTAGATATGACCATATTGCGTGCGTATGATGTTTACAAACAGAAAATTAACGAACGCGAAGTGACCAATAAGTTAAGCCTCTCAAACGATCAACTCGAGTTCTTACTTCGTCAAAAATTATTGTCCTAATTCATCGCTGAGTTTCCCAATTCCGGCAAAAGATTTTTGCCAGTGTACTTCTGTAAGGCTGCTTATCATTACGCCATGTGATGTAGATGCATGTATAAAGTAATTGTTGCCTAAGTATACCCCTACATGGTTGATCCGCTTACTTCGCTGCCTAAAAAACACAAGATCTCCTTCTTTTGCATTATCATAAATTTTCTCCCTATTTGCGTTTTTATGCTGCTCTACTGATGTTCTTGCCAGTTCTTTTCCATAAACTTCCTGATAAAGCATCTTTGTAAATCCCGAACAATCTACACCTTGCTCACTAAATCCACCCAAACGATAATTAGTACCATACCACTTATCTACAAATTTGTATAGGATAAGGTTACTTAATTCATTAGAGGACACACCTATAATCTTAGCATATTTTTCGTACACTTGGCTACCCAGAGATAGGTCAATTGCCACATTAGATTTTTTGTCGGTAGCAGGAATAATATCTTGAGTTGTATACCTATTCTCTAAGGGAAGTGTCGGCGCCTCAGGCACCACTACCTTTGGTGGCACTTCATTGTTATTCTTTTTTCGCGATTCTATAGCATTAACTGTCGCTTTGGTGCGTGTGTGTCCATCCAGATAAATGTTCTCTATAAATTTTGGTTCTTTTGATGGCAGTACTTTTTTACCTTTTCTATGTTGCCCCACCACCTTGAAACTGGAAGCAAAGAGACAAAGAAACAAAGCAGATATTTTATATGTACGTTCCAAAATCAACATGAAGCGGCAAAAATATGGGTATTGGCGCTAGCAGACAAAGAATACAATACGTAACATATACTGCCAATCGTAGAACATTTAAATACAGATAAGGTTTTCAACTAAGACTACTTAGATACAAATAGTAGCGTATTTTACAATCCACCCATCTGCAAAACAATATTATATTCTACTTCTGTCACTGCCGCTACTGACAGCCTACTTAGCTTTACAAGTTGCATATTTTCCAGAGATGGCTCTGCTTTAATAGCGGCTAGTGTAACTGGTACAGGTAGTGGCTTTATTGGTTTTAGGTCAACCACCACCCAGTTTGCATCATCGGTAGTGGGGTCTTGGTATGCCTCTTTTGCTACTTCTGCTATACCTACTACAGCCAAACCTTCATTGCTATGATAAAAAAGCACTCTATCGCCTTTTGACATTGCTCGCAGATTATTGCGGGCTGCATAATTGCGCACACCATCCCAAAATGTAATTTTATCTGATACAAATTGGTCCCAACTATACTTAAAAGGCTCAGACTTCACTAACCAGTAATTCATGTTGCAGTAAATATTATCAAAACAACTGTTTCAGTACGTTGTAAATAACCATGGGTTTGCCCAAAGTATAAAAATGCAAAACTGGCACTTTGTTTTTTAGTAAATCACGACACTGATGTAGCAACCATTCTGTACCTACCTGCTCACAAGCAGCTTCGGTTTTCGCTTTCATCATCTCGTTGCATAGTTCTACAGGTAGTTCCACATTGAATACACGTGGTATAGTAGTAAGTTGTTTTTGATTGGTAAGTGGTTTCAGACCAGGAATAACTGGGGCAGTAACACCATTTTCCAAACAACGATTTACGTAATTGTAATAGTGCTCGTTTCTGAAAAACAACTGCGTAGTTACATAATGTGCACCCAAATCCAGTTTGCGCTTGAGGTAGTAAATCTCCGTATCCATGTTCGGAGACTCAAAATGTTTTTCAGGATAACCTGCTATGCCTATACAAAAGTCGGTTTTAGCACCATCTATAATGTCTTCTTCCATATACTTACCATTGTTGAGCGTCACTATTTGCTTCACAAGGTCTTCGGCATATCTATGACCGTTAGGATGTGGATTGAAGAATTTTTCATTGGCTGCTGCATCGCCCCTCAAAGCCAATACATTCTTGATACCCAAAAAGTCGAGATCTATCAATGCATTTTCAGTTTCTTCTTTGCTGAAGCCGCCACATATAAGGTGTGGTATGGCTTCCACCTTATACTTATTCATAAGGGCAGCACAGATACCTACAGTGCCCGGACGCTTACGTATTTCCACACGCTCAAAAGTGCCGTCTGTTCGTTTTTTGAATACCTGCTCCGCACGATGGTAGGTAACATTTATAAATGCGGGATTGAACTCCATCAAGGGATTAAGATGCGAATATAATGACTCTATACTTTTACCCTTGGTAGGTGGCAATACTTCAAATGATATTATCGTGTCTTTGGCTCCAGCCAGCAGTTCTGTAACTTTCATATAGCTAATCTGCAACAAAAATATAACTAAATAACGGATTTAGAAAGACAGCTAAAAACTAATGTACCAATTGGAACTTCAGTATATTTACCATAAAACGATAATATATAATATCAGTAGTAAAAACATCTAATAGCTTTCTAGATCTTGAACAT
>JBIKKS010000351.1:0-3097 GCA_044360235.1 Flavipsychrobacter sp.
GTGGAGTGTTTCTTTGCTAAACTGATAGAGTGGGCTTTCTTCTGTAATATGGTGTACCAATGTCCAGCTAAGAGCTAAAGAATTGATCTTCGAAAACTCTAAGGGTAATGGATAAAATCTAGTCACTGTTTTTCCGTTTTCTTGTACGTGTAGCGCCACTGTTATTTGTGCATCAACATCAGTAAGATGGTTGTTTTTATAAGTAGCTAACCTTAGCATAAGTGCTTTGCCCTCTTTGTAAGGTGCTATTAGTAGATTTTGGCTAAATAACAAAAAGGCTCTAGGGCGCGAAAAACGACCATAAATAAGACCGGTTACAACTGCAAATGCTAAAATGCCTAATAAAGATTCGGTTGAGGCAACAATGTTTGTTAGCAAACCAGTAGGTGCTACGTGGCCATAGCCAACTGTGGTAAGCGTTTGTGAACTAAAGAAGAAGGCCGCCATTACTTCGTCAAAAACAGATTTAGAGGTGTCTACACCTGACAGGTTGTGAACACCTATAGCAAAATAGATGCAGGCAAAGGAGATGTTGATGATAGTGTAAAAAAGTATAATGGTGAAAAAGAAATGGCTGCCTTTCATTCTCAATAGAGTATGATAGATAGATAATCTTTCCCACAACGGCATGCCGCGCTTTCGCAGGTTGGTGCTGCCATCTCTGTTTACCAGTCTACCACCTTCTACATTGCTATTATTGCCAAAGCCTGTATTGTCTATGTTTTTAGACCTCAGCTTAGATGATGCCATGTTTATTATTCAGTTTTAGTTCTATGAGTAGCAAAATTCCTATGCTGATAAACAGCACAAATGCACCCAAAAATAAACTAATCTTGCCTGTATAATGCACACTAGTCCATAAATGTATACTTGTAAACAATATGCTCAGGATCAAGAGTTTAATGCACCAATTAAATATTGGTATCAAGGACAGTGGATTGACAGATAGGTATTTGCCAGTAAACAATAAGTAATATCCGGCTTGCAGATAGGTACTTATCACAAAGCTTAGCGCAACACCTGGCAGTCCCATGTATTGGTATAGTGGATACATTAGCAAACAGGCTAATGCAAGCTCACCTACAGCACCTATGTTAATGATATTTCCCTTGTGCATGCGCTGCAGCAGGGTAGTGAAGCCATAAGCCCTTAACGGCAACACAAGTGTAGCCATGGCAAATATGGGTATAGCAGGAATGTATTTCTCGGAGAAAAGTGTAACAATTAGTTCATTACGGAAAACAAACAGAAAGCAAAATACTGGAAATACGATACAAGACAATATTCTACCTGAATGATTAATCAATATCACAGTGCTTTCTTTTGCCTTTATAACTGTACTATTGCCAGCCAGTTGGAGCAACACAGCACTGCTGGCGGCTGTAAGTAATAGTGGTAAAAAAGGGATGTTCTGCGCGCCATTGTAATAGATGGCAGATAACTCTGCTGTAAGTAAAAGCGAGATCACAAACTTATCTATCCACGACGATAACATCTGCACAATATCATAAACGCCTAGATGTAACAATAGGGAACGAATGGCAGGAATGTCAATGTCTTGCTGGTCGTAGCCGTAAGCATCTTTTTTGGTTTCATTAAGTACAGCAATGCTGTATGTGAATACCCTTAATAGGTTGATAATCAATAACAAAGAAAATAATAACTGTAGGGAGAAAGTGCCTCTTAACGCCAGCCAATGTATACCACAGAAGGCTAGAGCATACAATAATCCTGTAACACTCATCGTTGTATATCGCCTGAAAACGATAAGCAAAGACTCAGTAATGATACTAATAGAAAATGTGAGAATGAATAGTGATGATGTAATGAATGATACTCCACCAGAGGCATACTGAAGGGCAGCAAAGCATGAACTAAGTAAAATCATCCATAGCGTGAATAAAATATAATGTTTAGCGGCAAGCTTGCTCAGTATATTGGCAAGCATATTGCGATTGTAAGTGACGATAAGTGAATGAATGCCAAAACAGATTATAGGGTAAATGACATACAGTTGAATCCAGAAAAGCTGATAATTTCCATAAGATTCCGTAGAGAGGTGCCTAGAATACCAAATCATCACCACAAGATTTGCCAATGAAGGGAAAAACCGGGTGATGAATATAAAAAAAGAGTTGCTTACAAATATGTTATTTGCTTTTGGCAAAGGCATTACATTCGTCCTTATTTAGCTGTTTTATAACCCTGGCAGGATTGCCGGCTATTACACAATATCCATCTAGAAAATCTTTAGTTACTATTGCTCCAGCTCCTACTATTGTAAAGTCGCCTAGCTTTATCCCCGGTAGTACTACTGCCCCCATACCCAACCAGCAGAATCTACCAATAATGATAGGGCTAGTGTTGATATGTTTGTCATTATTTACAAAATCATGATTGCCTGATACCAATCCCACATTTGGTCCGATATTGGTATAGTCGCCTATTTCTATTCCATTTCCAGCGTTTATATATACCCCTGGCGAGTCGCCAGGATATACATTTTTACCCCTTTTTATTTTGGATGGACTATGTATAGTGCTGGTATGATGTATGGCCCATGTAGTATCGGCATTCTGCCTCAATACTTTACGGAACAATAAATCTGTAATGTAAAAACCTGCACTCATCTCGCGGCGCAAGCCAAAAAGCGATTTGAGGTTATATGCATATTGTTTTTCCATCTTTTATCCCAACAAAATTCTACCCTGTCTTTGTACAAGGCCTCTATTTTTATAACTAACAGTGGTATGTTAACCAACTTAACTATGCAGCAGTATTTTTTCTGAACATAGGTATGAACGCACCAATACACAATGCTATTATCAATATACTACTTACCAAAGCCACTTTTTTGCCTGTGTAAAAACTTTCGGGTCTGAATTTGAATTCTATCTTATGTGGTCCGGCAGGTACTTTAATGGCACGTAGCACATAATTGGCACGTAGAATATTGGTTTCTTTGTCATCAATGTATGCTTTCCAGCCTTTAGAATAATAGATATCAGAGAATACAGCCAATCCTTCCTTGTTATTACTGCTGGTAAAAGAAAGTTCATTCAAGCCATATTCGTTAAGTTTAATGAAAGACGCGCTG
>JBIKKS010000017.1:0-11340 GCA_044360235.1 Flavipsychrobacter sp.
ATCTCTCATAAGCGGTGCAATAATGATGCGTCCCATACTTGGCAATTCTATTATCGGCACACAAATACAAGAAGTAGTATCACCTGAACAAAAATGGCAATTGTTCCCAAATCCTGCTAAAAACCATCTCAATATCATTCTACCTTCCGATATCGCTGTCAATTACTTGATATCTGACATGGTTGGGCGCAAACTAGCTACAGGAAATACTGCCCAACAAAAACAAATTGACATCTCAGCGCTTGCACCAGGATTTTATCTATTTTCGTTTTCAGACAACGATAACAATAGCCACACTTTAAAGTTCATTAAACAATAACAAAATCAATTTAAATCTGATGACACACATTACAGCTTCAGAACTAAAACATAGAATAGAAGCAGGGGAAACTATAAAAATTATTGACGTACGCGAACCTGCAGAATATGCTGAAAGTAATATAGGGGGCATTTTACTGCCTTTGGGACAAATAGCTAATATGCAGTTAGATGATATTGAAGATTACAAAAACGAAGAGTTAATAATACATTGCAAAGGTGGCTCCAGAAGCATGCAAGCCTGCCTTATACTGGAGCAAGCAGGGTTCAATAATTTAGTAAATCTAACGGGTGGTATCACTGCATGGCAAAAACTGTAATGCAAAACACGATAAAGCCCTATCATAAAATTTCATTCCGCTTAGAATAGTTTAGATAATTGATTTACCGAGTAGTTATTTACTTTATTACCAAGTGTAAAAGATACACATATACTTACCAGAAAGCCTTGATAATCTAATATTAATGGTCTACGAATTATTTATTCATTGTGCCTTAACAAACCTTTAATAATACTACTAATTATCAATAGCCACTCATTACTATTACATTAACAACAAATCGTATGCTCCGAAATTTTGTATTAATTTTTTATTTTTATTAAGAATTGAGGTGCTTTAGTGAAATAATTTTGTTAGATTTGCTCCGATATTAGTGTTTTTAGTATTGTCCTAACAATTTTGAGACTTTTAACCTCTCATCAATTTCGATTTTGAAGATCGAAACTGTTGATTTTGAAGACGATAAATCCATTAATATCAATACAAATCGGCAATAAATAGAAAATAAAAATACAACGTACATGGGTAAGCGAATTTTATGTTTGGTAGCATTAGCTTTAGTGGCAAACACGCACAACTCCTTTGGACAGGTTAGAAGTGAGTATTTCCGCAGCCTTTCTGCTGACCTGCAAGTAACTGGCGGCTTGCTTAACCAACAAATCACAGCCATACCTTTTTCTGTGAACTATCCTGATGCACTTAATGCTACGCAGAGCGGCATCAAATTCAAAAGCGGACAATCAAGAGGCTACGATTTCCGTCTTGGATATTATTTCAATCGCAAACGCTCTTTGGGTGTAGGTTTGGGCATCAATTATTACAAACAAGAAGGAAACCTCAATCTGGATACTTTCCATATAGAATTCCGCTCTGCTGATGCACAATACCCAGTTTTCCGCCAGGTAATATCCTCTACTCGCGGTATCAGAGAAAACATTGTAAGTACTAGCATCAACATACCATTGTTATTACGCTACAAGTATGACATAAATGAAAATTTTTCACTAACGGTAGATGCAGGTATATTTTACAATGTAAATGTAAAAAGTACTTACAATACAAATGCCCAATTTGATTATGAAGGCATTTACAAGTTTGAAGGCACTTTTCCTATTTATGACTACTCTGCCATACCAGATAGTACAAGTTTGTTAGTTACGAAAGCAGAATACCTCAAAGACTTTCCAAAGGGAGATGTCAAAAATTATTTCAGATTTCAAGACAGCATTGGCAAGAGTGTAGGTTTGAATATGAATACGGTTAACAGCAGCGGTGAAGTAAAATACAAATCAGGTTCTTTAGGTTACACTGGCGAAGTAGCTATTAACTACATGGTTGTCCGTAACATCTGCCTTCGCTTAGGCGCTTACTATACAGCTCAATCTTTTACTAATACTTCTAACAACAACGCACTGAGACTTACAGACCAAATAGTAAGAGACGCCAACAATAAAGCGCTTGGAGTTAATTACAATTCTATGCTGAATGAAGTACAGACAGTGAAAAGTCACAATTACGGTCTACTGTTGGGTGTAAGGGTTTATTTCAACAGAATGGCTTGGAAAACACCACAAGATGATATGAATAAAGTAACTCCTGCCAAAGGACGCGCTCACTAAAATATAATTATTTACAATAAACAAATAACCCCTGCTTATGCGGGGGTTATTTGTTTATGACCCTACCCCTATTTAACATCTCATGCGCACGAATAACCACCATGCTTAGGTATCTTTGAGCTATATAATTTCTTATTAAGTAATACTCATGAAAAAGAAGCTCGTTATATTGGGCGGAGGATTTGCAGGCCTGCAGCTGGCAAGACACATAAAAGATTCGGATTACGACATCACACTAATAGACCAATATAACTTCCACCAGTTTCAGCCACTATTTTATCAGGTAGCTACTGCCCGCCTGGAACCCAGCGCAGTATCATTCCCGCTCAGAAAAGTATTTCAAAAAGACAAAGACATACATATACGCATAGGTAAGGTTACAGACATAGACCATACTGCCCAACTGGTAGTAACTGACGACAACAAATACCCCTACGACTATCTGGTTATAGCAACAGGATGTACCACAAATTTTTTTGGCAACAAAAATTTCGAAAAGTACACCTATCCCATGAAGTCTACCAACGAAGCGATAGCCTTGCGAAATAGAATTCTGCTCAACTTCGAGAATGCGCTTTCTGCCACTCCCACAGAGCAAGAGGAAATAATGAACATAGTCATAGCTGGTGGTGGCCCCACTGGTGTAGAGCTTGCTGGCTCATTGGCAGAAATGAAAAAGAACATCTTGCCACGCGATTATCCTGATATGGATTTCTCAAAGCTAACTGTGTATCTGGTAGAAGGAATGCCGAACACACTACAAAATATGAGCGAGGAGTCTCGCACATTCTCCAAAAAATATCTGGAAGAAATGGGCGTAAAAGTATTGGTAAATACTTTTGCCAGCGACTATGATGGCTCACTACTTACACTAAACAATGGTTCTACCATCAAAACCCGAACCATGATATGGAGTGCAGGCATAACAGGAAATGTTCCAGCAGGCATACCAGCAACATCTGTAGTGAGAGGCAACAGAATAATAGTGAACGAATACAATGAAGTTGCTGGCATGAACAAGGTATTTGCCCTGGGCGATATTGCCTACATGGAAACTAAAGACTTTCCCAAAGGACACCCACAGGTAGCTAATGTGGCCATAAACCAAGCTAAAAACTTGGCTGTAAATCTGAAAAGACTACGAAACAATAACCCTCTGAAACCCTTCTTTTACAAATCACCAGGCTCTATGGCCACCATTGGCAAACATAAGGCTGTAGTTGATTTACCATTTTTTAGTTTTCAGGGTAGGTTAGCATGGTTTACATGGATGTTCCTTCACCTAATGCTTATACTGAGTGTACGCAACAAGTTCTTTATCTTCATCAATTGGGCAATCAGCTACTTCACTAACGATACCACCCTGAGACTGATACTAAAACCAGAAAAGGAAAAACAGTAATTGTAAAATTACACCCTGTAGTATGCTGTAATTGACGGTTTACCCATTAATTTTGCCAGCTAACTATACAATTTGAGCAAAGACATTAACATACTGGCAATCGAATCTTCGTGCGATGAAACCAGTGCCGCAATTGTCCAAAACGGCATTGTACTCAGCAACCAGATAGCCACACAAAAGGTACATGAGCGGTATGGAGGAGTGGTGCCAGAAATGGCATCAAGGGCACATATCCAAAACATAATACCGGTAGTAGATGTTGCTATCAAAAATGCAGGTATTAGCAAGGCAGATATTACTGCTGTAGCATTCACTCAGGCTCCCGGTCTTATAGGCTCACTGCTGGTAGGCGCATGTTTTGCCAAGTCATTTGCTCAGGCACGCAATTTACCACTAATAGCGGTTCACCATATGCAGGCACATGTGCTGGCACACTTCATAGAGGCTCAACCACAGTTCCCATTCCTTTGCCTTACAGTTTCTGGTGGTCATACACAAATAGTTCTTTGCCGTAGCCATCTGGACATGGAAGTGCTAGGCGAAACAATGGACGATGCCGCAGGAGAGGCTTTTGATAAAGTAGCCAAAATGCTAGGTCTACCCTATCCCGGCGGCCCATTGATAGATAAATATGCAGCCTTAGGCGACCCGCTAAGGTTCAAATTTCCTACCAATGAAATGAAAAACTACACCTTCAGTTTCAGTGGTATTAAAACCTCTGTGCTCTATTTTTTGCAGGCAGAAAGAAAAAAAGACCCTGAATTCGCCGAGAAGAATATGAATGACATCTGCGCTTCTGTTCAGCATACCATCATTAAAGTACTGATGACCAAACTAGAAAAAGCTGCTGATGACCTAGGCATAAAACATATAGGTATTGCTGGTGGCGTGTCTGCCAATTCAGGTTTGAGAAATGCCTTAAAACTAACTGGCGACCGCAAAGGTTGGCAAGTATATATCCCTGCTTTTCAATACTGTACAGACAATGCCGCTATGATAGGTATCACAGCCCATTACAAGTACCTTCAGGGTGCATTTACCGACCTTTCGGCTACCCCAAGCGCCAGAGCTACTTGGTCATGAGCAACACTTGGTTTCAGTTCAAACAATTCAAAATAAATCAGGGCAACTGTGCCATGAAGGTAACCACTGACGCCTGTATACAAGGTGCTTGGACACCCTTGCTGCCCTCTGTAGTCAATGTGTTGGATATCGGTACCGGCACCGGGCTGTTATCGCTGATGCTGGCTCAGAGAAACCCTAATATAAACATAGATGCTATCGAACTAGACCCTGCTGCAGCTGCACAAGCTTCACAAAACTTCAGCGAATGCATGTGGACCCACAGAATACACCCTGTTCTGACAGATATAAGGCTGTACATTCCTCCATACTCTTACGACCTCATTATCTGCAATCCGCCCTTTTTCGCACAAAGCCTACTAGGTCCTACACACAGCAAAAACATGGCAAGGCACGATGTAGCACTCACCAGCCAGCAATTGCTGATCACAGCGTTATCTATGCTGGCATTTAATGGTCGGATATCACTACTACTTCCCTACACCGAGTACCTGATATGGAACAAAATAGCAGCACAATGCGGGCTTTACGAGGTCGAATGTCTTCATATCCGTCACCGCCCCTCTGCTCCCATCAAACGGGTAGTAACTGTGTTATCCCTAGCGCCAGTAACCAGTCCTTGTATTACAGAATTGATCATCCAAAATGCCACGGGCGAATACACAGAGCATTTCAAAGAACTACTTGCAGATTTTTATTTCAATCTGTAAAAAATAACTGACAATCATAGCTACCATTAGCAGACTAATCATTTATTGTATGGGCATTTGTCTGTAATTACGGATTTCTATTTAGCATAGCAAAATGTAGGAATGTATAATAATTCGGGGCTACCTTTGTATTCCCCTTAGTTTTTCTACAAAGATGCCACTACAACTTACTCCTCCCAAAATCTTGATTGTAGATGATGATGAAGATGATTTCATTATCACTTCAGGATATATCAAAGACATAAAAAACAGTTCGTTTGACATTGAATGGGCACCCAGCTATGCTACTGGTGTAGCTAAAATGGCAAATGGCGTTTACGACTTATACTTTGTCGACTACCGGCTAGGAGCAAAATCAGGTTTAGATTTCCTAGCTGAGGCAAAAAAAACAGAATGTAATAGCCCTATTATCTTACTTACAGGTCAAGGCAGCTATAACATAGACCTTGAAGCAATGCACATTGGTGCTATAGACTATCTGATAAAAACAGAGCTGAACCGTGAAAAAATAGAAAGAAGTATACGTTATGCGCTAGATCGGGCTAAGACCATAAAAGCACTGCGTAATAGCGAAAATAAATACAGACGTATCTTCGAAAAATCAAAGGACATAATTTTTGTGGCTGATGATGCACTTTGTATTACAGAGGTAAATGATGCCGTAACCGACATACTAGGATACTCTAAAAAAGAATTTCAAAACTTATACTTACCGATACTATTTGCAGATAGAAATGCAAAAACCTTATTCATCCACAACCTGAGCAATGGCATATCAATAGATGACTATTCCACAACTTTGTACACTATAACCGGCAAAATAATACCCTGTATCATATCTGCTACCATCACAAACAGCAATGCCAATCAGAACTACATTCAGGGTATAATCCACGATATTACCAATCTGAAAAAAGCCGAAAAATCTGCTTTGCAACTTGAAAAAATGGCTGCTACTTCAAGGCTAATTCGCACACTGGCGCACGAAGTCCGCAACCCACTAAATAACATCACAATTTCCGCATCTCAGTTACAATCCGAAATCAACAAAACTGAACCCCTTCTATATCTTGATATAATAAAGAGAAACAGCATAAGAATAGACAATCTCATTACAGAATTACTTCACTCTTCCAACCCCAAAGATAATTCCCAAAGGCCCACTTACCTACAGCACATTATAGACGAAGTTGTAGCAGCAGCAAACGACCGCATAACGCTAAAAAAAATAAAACTAACAATCGACTATCCTTCCACTCCCATTAGTATAATGGCAGACAAACAAAACCTGAAACTAGCTTTGCTCAATATACTCATCAATGCCACTGAAGCTGTCAAAGAAATTTCGGGCATTATCTCTATCCACCTTCTAAACAAAGAGCAAAAAGCACTAATGCACATAACAGACAATGGCTGCGGTATAAGCGAGGAGAATATAAACAGGATATTTGAACCTTATTATACCAGCAAGCAAACAGGTGCTGGATTGGGTTTGTCATTTACACTCAGTATCATGAAGGCACATGGTGCAAACACGGATGTTGTATCCAGCAGGGGTGAAGGCACTACTTTTTATATGTCATTTCCCGTATTACCCACTAACCTAAAAACAGAAGGTGCAGTGAATACTGCACCTTCTGAGTAATTTTTACCCTTTTACGTCAAAATTTGAGAGAGAAATAAACTCATTAACTCTTGCTTCAATATCAGCAGCGGATATTTCTTTAAGTCTTTCCGGACCAAATTTTTCTACACAGAAAGAAGCAATGGCTGACCCCATAATTATTGCAGTCTTCATACTTTCGAAAGAAGTGCTGTCAACTTTAGCCAAATAGCCTATAAAACCACCAGCAAAAGAATCGCCGGCACCAGTTGGATCAAAAACATCTTCAAGTGGCAATGCAGGTGCAGAGAATATTTTATCTCCATGAAACAACAATGCACCATGCTCACCTTTTTTAATGATCACATACTTCGGTCCCATTGATTGTATCTTGCGAGCTGCCTTTACCAATGAGTATTCACCACTTAACTGGCGAGCTTCACTATCATTCACCATAAGCAGATCTACCATTCCTAGCACCTTCTGCAGATCGTCCATGGCTATGTCCATCCAGAAGTTCATAGTATCCATTATCACCAACTTAGGCTTCGATTTCAGCTGCTCTAGCACACTGATTTGCACTGTGGGCATCAGGTTACCTAGCATCACATACTCACTACCATCATAACTAACTGGTATTTTAGGATCAAATTTCGCCAGTACATTCAGGTCTGTTACCAGTGTATCTCTGGTGTTCATGTCCATGTGGTAACGACCACTCCAAAAGAAGCTCTTTTCGTCAGCCATCACATCTACACCGTCAAATTTCACTCCTCTGGCCTTCAAATCATTCATTTCCTCTTCGGGGAAATCACCACCTACAATAGAAATCAAATTAGTGGTTTGGGTAAAATTAGAGGCAGCCAATGCTGCATAGGTACCAGAACCACCTATTATACGATCTACCTTGCCGAATGGGGTCTCCAGCGCATCAAACGCCAATGTACCAACTATCAATAATGACATAAAAAATAAATTTTGCTGCAAATGTAATAGATAACTAGCTAGAATAGAAAATAAGGAACAAGCATTACTGATAAACTTCACCAGTTATTCATCATTATTTGCTGTTACTCATAAGTAATACCGTTTTTTCACTTTTACTACGGTATATTTCGTGAAACGCTGTATCTAATTGTGTTTTCAATTCTATAAAATCAACATGCGCTGCAAAAGAAGGCTCATAATTTAGCAACAGTATGTAATCAATATTTACGCCCGTTTTCTGTTTGTATTGCACTGGTCCTCCACCTGGCGGCTTACCCTCAATGCCTCTATACCTGTTAAGGTGTATGTAAGGATTCACTTCGTTTTTCCAGTTCAGCGGAAAATATCCAGTGTTAGCCTCATAGTTATCCAGCACCAATATTTCATTATCAGCACCAATATACTGTGCTACATGCCCATACACTTCATTTCTATCCGCAAGTATATTACCATCTTTACCTTTGCCCATCTTATTAAAATTCAGCGGCAACAAAACACTACCTTCAGGCATTAGCCTACTTACCGTTGCATGCTCCTTTACTATTTGGGCTCCGGCATACATTATGGGTATTCTTATAGTCACTAAGAGCAAAAAACAAAGGAACCCTATTATTCCAAAGATATTTTTCACTTTATTGGACAATAAATAGGCAGCACAAAAACCTGTAATTAGAAACAAATACAAGCCAGTTCTCATCACAAACAATCCTCCACCCATCATCTTGTCTGGCATATTCAGAAATGCATAAACCACAATAAGTAGTGACAGCAGTAATCCATCTAACTTATGTATGTACCTTTTTGTTACAAGCTTGAATACAAAAACAAGGAAGAATAAAACCGTAAAAATAACCCCCAATAACTTCACTACTAAAACCTCTTTGCTAGAATAATTTACCAAATAATCAAAAGACATTAACTCTGTTAGCCGCTCAGGCATAAACGCCGGCACTATTTTACCATGTTTAGCACTGTTTTCTGCAAAGGTGAGGAAGAATAATAAAAAGGGCAAAGCACACAAAATCAAAACCATAGCATATTTTGTTATTCGCTTAGCATCTCCAGAAAAATAGCCAGAGGCTGCATAACTAAGCAACAAACTAAAACATACAACAATACCATAACCAAATGAAACCGGATGTGAAAAATAGGTAAGCAACATGAATGCGAATATCCACACAGCACTCAAATTCCTATTGTGTTCCAAATAGCCCAACCAACTATTAACCAACAAAAGAAA
The DNA here is from genome assembly GCA_044360235.1 of Flavipsychrobacter sp. Taxonomy (GTDB): domain Bacteria; phylum Bacteroidota; class Bacteroidia; order Chitinophagales; family Chitinophagaceae; genus Nemorincola. The sequence continues at coordinate 9,244 of JBIKKS010000017.1, forward strand.
AAAGGAAATGCTGAACGAGAAATTGTAAAAACCCTGAGCTAGTGTATTATTGAATATAAACACCAAAAACAATGCGGTAAACAAATGCCGCCCTCCACTTAGTTTACGCAATAACTGATTGAGCGATACTAACATTAGCAGCACATACCCACTAATCAGTATTTTTTCAGCAACAGCTCCCTTTACGATAGGCAACAATGCTACAAGTAATATGTTAGTTAACCAGTTGGGATTTGGTTGGTCACTAATGGTGTAAAAGCGGGAATAAAAATCCTCGCCTGGCACAGTCCACATTGCTAGCATAGCCTTTGCATTAGCTAAATGGCACGGTCCATCACAATTCAAAAAATATGCAGGCACCCATATTTGCAACATACATGCCACAAATCCTGCCACCATTAAAACGTAATACCAATTAATGACTTTCCCGTTGCCCAACGCCCCATTATCAGCTATATATCGCAATTTTGGCATTGTCATAAAGGCTAAAGTAACTTGGGAAAACAATGGTCAGTTTTACAAACCGCAAAATCAATGTCTATACCGATACATTAAATTCTCTTAATGCATCATTAAGGCTGGTTTTTAGGTCGGTAGATGGTTTTCTGGTACCTATAATCAGTGCACAGTTTACATGATACTCACCTGCGGGAAAATTTTTTGCGTAACTGCCAGGTATCACTACACTACGAGCAGGAATGCGCCCTTTGTATTCTATAGGTTCAGCACCGCTTACATCTATAATCTTGGTAGATTGTGTCAGTACTACATTCGCTCCCAGCACAGCTTCTTTTTCTACTATGACACCTTCCACCACTATACAGCGCGACCCCAGAAAACAACCGTCTTCTACTATTACCGGCGATGCCTGTAGTGGCTCCAGCACTCCACCTATACCCACTCCACCACTGAGGTGCACACCTGCACCTATCTGCGCACAAGAGCCCACAGTAGCCCACGTATCTACCATAGTACCCTCTCCCACATACGCACCTATGTTCACGTAAGATGGCATTAGTATTACATTGCGAGCTATGTATGCACCATACCTTGCCACTGCATGTGGCACTGCACGCACACCCAGTGCTGCATAGTCCTTTTTAAGGTCCATTTTGTCATAAAACTCGAAAGGCGGCAACTCCCAAGTCTTCATTTGCTGAATACCAAAGTAAAGAAGAATAGCTTTTTTCACCCATTCATTAACTTGCCAGCCGCCTTCCTCCTGCGGGGCAGCTACTCTTAGTCTGCCTTTGTCTACTTCCTCTATTACGGTTCTTATTACATCAGTGTAGCTGCTATCTTTCAGTAATTCTCTGTTATTATAGGCTGCCTCTATTGCTATTTGCCATTGTTGTTGCATAATGTACTACGTATAAAAATTATTATTTAAGAAACGTAAACATTGCTGATTAATGTTTCATTTTCTCAGTTTGCCATGGCCAAAACATTTCATCTGTTATAAGTCCCTTTGCAAACTTCCTTTCTACAAAATGGAATAACAACATGGAAAGAAAAAACGCAATAGGAATACCAAGACCTCTGGTGATCAATGCATATACGTAGTCTCTTTCGGTGGTTACATGCGCTGTAAGATTGTTAATTAAATAGAATACTGAGAAATGGACAAGATATATAGAATAAGTACGCTCACCTACCCACACTAAAAATGGAGTACTAAGCACCTTCTGAATCGATACGTTGTAAAACGTAATGATAATCAAACCCGTATATATCAGTCCGTAACCAGTGTGCATGGCAGGCTTGTATATAACTTGTAGCAACACCAGCACTATGCCCATTGCTATAAACTGATAAGCATTTTTCTTGCTAAAGTCGTAAACAGCCAGTAATGTACCCATCAGAAAACACACCGGATAATCAACTATCCTACCCACATTTTGAACTATATTATGGTATGAATATAATTTGGGCACATACACATCAAGCAACAATTGCAATGACAAACTTATAGCCATCACGGAAAAAACAATAATCAAGATCTTTCTATAACTGAGCTGCTCTCTTCTAGGAAAAGTGGCAATGAGAATAGGAATAAAGAAGTAAAATAAGACCTCTATCTGCACACTCCACCATGCC
>JBIKKS010000352.1:0-3087 GCA_044360235.1 Flavipsychrobacter sp.
TTATTGGAGGTCTTTCTCTGCTTGTAGGAGCCTTTGGGATAGCAAATATTATGTTTGTGACAGTTAAAGAACGCACTAAAATAATAGGTCTTAAAAAAGCAATAGGCGCCAAAAGACGGTCTATACTTATGGAGTTTCTACTGGAAGCCGTTGTACTTTCTCTTATAGGTGGAGTGGTAGGAATCTTTGTAGTAATACTTATCAGTTTTTTGCTTACATTTCTATTCGAATTTGAGGTTGTACTATCATTTATGAACTTCTTTATCGGTATATTTGTTTCTGTAATTGTGGGTATATTAGCTGGTATTATTCCGGCAATAAGTGCTTCTCGCTTAGACCCTGTTGTGGCCATCAGATCAAATTAGTATTGCAATGACAAAGAAAAAAGTACTCATCCTCGATAAAGAACGGATCGCCTTCAAAATGCGCCGCATGGCTTATGAAATATGGGAGCGCAATAGTGATGAACAGGAAATAATATTGATAGGGATAGAAGGCAGTGGAAATGTTGTAGCCAAAAACTTAACCGAGATACTGCGTGAAATCAGTCCACTGAAAGTGAATCACATCACATTTACTATCAACAAAAAAAGCCCGATTGACTATGTACTGGATTTTGACACTAACCTTAATGACAAATCTGTAGTGCTAGTAGATGATGTAGCTAATTCTGGCAAAACATTAATGTACTCGCTGCATGGTTTGCTATCCTATAATCTTAAAAAGGTAATAGTAGCTGTATTGGTAGACCGCAAGCACAAATCTTTCCCAATAGCCTGTGATATAGTGGGACATACTGTAGCCACTACTCTGCAAGAACATATAGAAGTGGTAACGGGAGCCAATAAAGTCAAAGCAGTTTATCTGGAGTAGCTATATTCTTTGTTCACCTGCACCAAAATTTTTACCTTTGGATATGGACGAATACATCTCTTTTGAGCAAATTCCTTTTGGCAGTGACAACTTTGCCGACAATCCTGAACCAAGGTGTCCTTGTGTGTTGCTACTAGATACGTCTGGGTCTATGGCTGGAATGCCTATTACCCAGCTCAATGAAGGTGTACGAACATTCAGACAAGAATTACTGAGCGACCCTTTGGCAACTAAACGCGTGGAAGTAGCAGTTGTGAGTTTTGGGCCGGTAAACATCGTTTCAGACTTTCATACTGTGCCTAACTTTCACCCACAAGAATTGGAAACTACTGGTGACACACCACTGGGCGATGCTATACTTACAGGTATTGAAATGGTGAACCGTCGTAAAAAAGAGTATAAAGAAAACGGAATAGCTTACTACAAACCGTGGATAATACTAATAACCGATGGTGCACCTACTGATGAGTGGGCACTAGCAGCAGCAGCAGTACAAAAGGGTGAGGCCAATAAATCATTTGCGTTTTTTGCAATTGCAGTAGAGAGTGCAAACATGGATATATTGCGCCAAATATCTACTCGTAGCCCTCTAAAACTAAAAGGATTGATGTTTCGAGAGTTTTTCATTTGGCTTTCTGCCTCTATGAAAATGGTGTCTGCCAAAAATCCAGGTGCTGCAATTAATCTATTACCACCTAGTGGCTGGTCTGAACTATGACATGGAAAGCAATAGGACAAAGTGTTATAGGCACCTCGCATACCACTACAGGTATAAATTGCCAAGACGCTGTAAATCATAGCGTTATAACATCTACCGATGGCACTGAAATACTATTAGTCACAATTAGTGATGGTGCGGGTAGCGCATTATATGCCGCTGAAGCTGCGCAAATGGTAACAAGCATGGCCACCGAGTACATAAAAGAACTACTGCAAAAAAACAACATAATCTCAGCAACACACATATATGCATTAGCAGAGCATTTGTATGACCAGCTGGCACAGGCAGCCAGTAGTAACGAGGTAACTATAGATGAATATTCCTGCACCATGCTGGGGGCTATCATAGGTCAGCAAAATGCTGTTTTTTATCAGATAGGAGATGGTGCTATTATTCGTACAGATGACAGCGGTACTTACAACACTATATGGTGGCCACACAATGGAGAGTACCTAAACACTACTGCTTTTGTAACAGACCATTTATCTATGCCCTCACTACAAGTAGTGGTGTTGCAAGAAAAGATAAATGAAATAGCGCTCCTTACAGATGGTTTGCAAATGCTGACCCTGAGCATGGATACGATGACTGTACACCAACCATTCTTTAAAGGATTTTTTCATCACTTGCGAATGGCAGACACTGCAGAAAAAACAGAATTACTCGATACCATGTTGGCAAAGTATCTGGACAGCACGGCTATAAATGCCAGAACAGACGATGATAAAACCTTATTTCTGGCTACAAGATTACCAGCATGACCTACACAGGCCTACATAACGAAACCTATATTACTGGGCGCGAGCTAGGTAGAGGTGGTGAAGGGTGCGTGTATGAACTGCAAAATCATAGAGAACTGGTACTGAAATTATACGCTGAACCTTTACCTCCTGCAAAAATTGCCAAATTAGAGCAAATGATAGCTATGCGTACAGAAGCATTAGCTGCCTATGCTGCACTGCCAGCTGATTTAATACATGATACATCTGGCAAAGTATGTGGTTTTGTGATGAAAAAGCTAACAGCTTATGTACCATTGCACCATGTTTTTAGCCCTATGGATCGCAAAAAGATGTTTCCAGATAAGGGCTATAATTTTCTAGTGCATGTAGCCCGAAATCTTTCGACTGCATTTCACCAGTTACATCAGGCGGGTATAGTGGTGGGCGATGTAAATGAAGGCAATATACTCATCAGTTCATCTGGTTTGGCAGCGTTTATTGATTGTGATTCCTTTCAAATACCCAATGGTAATACTTATTTCTTTTGTGAGGTAGGCGTGCCTAGGTATACCCCACCCGAACTGCTGCGTCTTCAATCTTTTGAGCGTGTTGTACGAACCACCAATACCGACAATTTTTCGTTGGCGATTCTTTTATTTCAATTGTTATTTCTGGGTAGGCATCCTTATGCAGGCAAACACCGTGGCGCTGCCGACATAGATGAAGAAACAGCCATAAAGCAGCATCAATTTGCATATTCGCTACACAACC
>JBIKKS010000353.1:0-3085 GCA_044360235.1 Flavipsychrobacter sp.
TTTCTTTTAATTTTTACTGCTTCCAGTTTTATGTTAGACGCATGTAGCACTGATGCTAGCTTTTTGATAGCTATATTCTGCGTTACAGTTGAGTCTCTCTCTTTAGTAAGCACCTTGTTCGATCCTGTAAGTATTGTATTCTCTTTTTCCAGTTCTGCTATACGTGCTTCATATGCTTTTGTTTTGTCGCTCAACGTAGCTATCATAGCTTTTGCTTCATCCAGCTCAGCTTTCGAAGCATTTGTTTTGCTCAGCACTCCTCTTATTTTCGATTGCAATTTTGCAAGGGCTGCTTTGTTGCTTTCCAGCAAGCTATCTTTCATTGCATTGTCAGATACTAGCTGGTCTATACGTGCAGATGCTGCTTCAAAATCTTCTTTCAGTGCAGCCTGCTCAGTGCTAAGAGAGTCAATACGCTGTTGTTTCATTTGCTGCTCAGTGGCATTCATTTCAGCCATCTGGTTTTTGCTCATAAACAGGTAGATGCATCCAGCCAGCAATATCAATATCACCACCCAATATATTATTGAGTTATTTTTTTTAGGTGGCATACTTTGTGGCGGCTCTTGTGGTGTAATTTGATTAATTTGGCTCATAATTTCGCTTTTTGCGTTAAGTGTGTGTTGGTATTTTCGTGCAAATATAGTCTGTAATTTCATATAATGGAAATCTTCACTGGCATTTTGTTTATTGATATTGAAACAGTTTCTGTTCAGCCGACACTCCATGTCCTCTCTGAGGGCTTGCAACAGGAGTGGACTAAAAAAGCCCGACTCATCAACAAGATGCCAGATAATGCTCCTGATCCTGCTGTAGTGTTTGAGGATAAAGCTGGTATATATTCGGAATTTGCTAAGATTGTTTGTATCAGTATTGGCAATATGTATAACGATGGCACTACTTGGAAAATTAGGCTCAAATCTCTATCAGGTCATGATGAGCAGGAGATTTTAAGAAACTTTTCAGAGATTATCGAGAAAATGACAACCACTTACAAAGAGATTCGATTCTGCGGGCACAATATCAAGGAGTTCGACATACCTTTTATCTGCCGTCGTTTTGTGATAAACAATATTTCCCTACCTCAGCCTTTACAGCTTTCTGGCAAAAAACCATGGGAGATACACCATTTGGATACTATGGAAATGTGGAAATTTGGCGATAATAAAAACTTCACATCACTTTCCCTTCTGGCTCAGGTACTAGGTATACCATCCCCCAAAACCGACATCGACGGCAGCCAGGTAAGTCGTGTATATTGGGATGATGGTGATATTAACCGCATCAGCAGATATTGTATGCAAGATGTGTATACCACTGCCAAGGTATTTCTACGACTGAAAGGTATTTCAGAAATAACTTTGTTGCCAGAATATGCGGATGAATAATTGTAATTTATACTAGCGTAGATCCAAATTAAGATTTGTTTATTGCTGTTAAACAATATTAGTCTACTAATTACCAACTACATAGTATTAATAACCGTCTTAAATAGTAACTATATCTTGCTTACAATGCTTGTTGTACAATTAGTACCCAAATGTTTTTTAAAAAATCTTTATCTTGCAACTTCAGAAAATTAAATTAACACTTATGTCACAACGTTGGAGACAACTTCTTTTGTCGTTCTTAGCATCATCAGTGCTGTTAGTAGCCTGCAAAAAGGAATACAGCCCCGATGAAACTTTACCTGTATCCTACTCACCCAACGTTATTATTTCCAGCAACAATCAGGTGGTGTTCGCCCTCAATCCCACCTCTGGTCAAAAAAGCTGGGAAATAGGTCTGCCATGTCCAGTGCTTGCTTCGCCTATCATATACAATGGTAGTGTGTACATAGCATCTTCTAACAGAGATACACTATACAAAATCAACAGTAAAACCGGTAAGATAACGCGTAAAGTTACGTACAGCGGTTCTGGTGCAGGCGCAAAAGCTACGCCTATAGCTGACGGCAAAATCATATATGTTGCATCAACTAACGGCAGACTCTTTGCAATAGATACTTCCGACTACTCTACTAAGTGGAGCTTCGCTGCCGATGGGCCGCTGGAGGCTTCTCCAACTATTCACAACGGCAACATTTACTTTGCCAGTAAAGTAGGTACTGTATATTGTCTAGAGAAAACAAACGGCACTACAGCTCCATTACCTGCATCGCCCACAGCTACATGGTCACTTACTATACCAGGTGCTAGTTTTGTGTCGTCTCCTGCAGTTGCTGCTCCTTATTTATTTTTAGGTAGTCTCTCAGATAGCAATATGTATTGTATTTACCTCGATGCGCCGGGTGGCGGCACTACAGGGCTCATGCGTTGGTCTTACAAAACAAAAGGTGGTATTAAAAGCTCTCCCGCCGCTTACAAAGGCACTTGTATCTTTGGAGCCAATGATTTCAGACTATATTGTTTGGATACCACCATCGATCCTCTTTTTGGTATCACAGTACCAGAAGTTCGTTGGATAGACAGTTTGAATAGCGAAGTTGTATCTTCTCCCTTCCCTTACGACCAAACAGTATATGTTGGTTGCAAAGATTACAGAGTATACGCATTGCGTATGATTAACGGTAGTGCCAAATGGACGTTCTCTTCCAATGGTGTTATCACGTCTAGTCCATTAGCTTACAATGGTACCGTATACGTAGGAAGCTTCGATAAGTATCTTTATGCACTCGATACAGCTCGTGGTACACTGAAATGGAAAGCTAACATCAACGGACAAATTGAATGCTCTCCAGTTATTGACGACCTGACAAAACTCACCGGTCACAACAGCCAGATAAGCGGTTACACTAACTAATAGTTATTGTTTTATTTGAAATTATATTTTGGGTGGCTATTTTTAGCCACCCTTTTTTTTAATGTGAATTTGTGTTTTTACCACATGTATCTTTGCCGTTTATTTGGTATAGATTTTGCTTATCACACATTTTGATAAAAATTTTTCTTGCTTACATTTTATACATAACTTTAAAACTTTCAATCTGACTTTTGGTGGCTTATAACCCTGTGTTTTTTGAATAAAATTTATGCTCAATTTTACTAGTCGCATACACTTTAAATTGTTGCTATTCGTAGCCATG
>JBIKKS010000018.1:0-11311 GCA_044360235.1 Flavipsychrobacter sp.
AACTTCTTGCTTTTTTTCATTTGCATCAATTGATTGACATATTCACGAGCTAGGTCTGCTTTTTGATCATTGAAAGAAGTGACTTTTGGCTGATAATTTTTAGTGTAATTGCTTAATAAACTTACAGCATACTTCATAGCTGCGTCGCTTTTCAGCTTGCTAAATGATGGCGACTTCAAGAATGCATTGAACCTGTTGCTATCCGTCAGGAAGGTATTAGCAAATACGGTGTTGGTGTAAGCAGTGTACACCGATTTGTTGCTACCGTTCGATCCTTTCAGTATGGTTTTGTAAATAGCTGGGTGCTGGCTTTGTGGCACATTATCGTAGTAGAGTTTTGTCATTTCTGCAAACAATTCTTTGTCTGTAGCTAGCTCATAATCTTTGTAGGTAGCACGATAATTACTTTGAGCAACTGTGGTGTATTTTTTAAGGGTATCAGCAGTCAACTTACCATTGTGTCTTTCGTAGGCATCATACAAAGGCTTAAGACCAGCAGCCATACGTGTAAGGGCTGGCGCACGAAATGCCTCTGTGTAATACACCGAATGTTTGGCATAAGGAGTATAGTCGGCATATATCTTAGCAAAATCGCCCAGCAAACCTGTAGGCATGTTATTACTGCGCTGCCACTGAGAGAAATTATCTTCCTCTGCCTTCTTCTTGTTCACCACATCCAGACGCTTCAATTGTTCTGTTTGTCCTATAAAATACTTCCAATAGTTAGCTATGCGAGAGTAAGAAGAAGTAAGTTGCAAATACACAGCTTTATTTTTGTCCATGTGACGGCGCATGATATTAAGACGCAGATCACGACAATTGACAATCGATGGATTAACAACATTCACAGCGAGGTCTACACCATATGATACTTCATAACGGTTTGTACGACCAGGATAGCCCATCACCATCGCAAAGTCACCTTCGTCTACACCTCTAGCAGATACTGCAAGGTGTCTTTTCGGGCGAAAAGGCACATTTGATGCACTATAGTCTTTAGGCTGGTTATTTTCATCGGCATACACACGAAACATGGAGAAGTCAGAGGTATGGCGTGGCCACATCCAGTTGTCCGTATCTCCACCAAATTTACCCAATGATTTAGGAGGTGTACCCACAAGACGCACATCGGTATAGCGTTTGTAAATCAGTAGAAAAAACTGATTGCCGTTGAAATAGTCTTTTACATTAGCTACCAGCTTACCACCATCAGTATTTCTGTCTTCTATTGTTTTGCGTATCGCAGCAAATTTTTTGTTGTACTCTTCGCCTTTCGCATTGCCTATGGCATCACGCACCTCATCAGTTACGTCTTCCATACGCTGCAAAAAGAGTGCTGTAACACCTTTAGCAGGCAACTCTTCTGCCATGTTATGAGCCCAAAACCCATTGTCTAGTAAATTTCTATCTACTGTGCTTAAGGTGGCTATTGCATCATATCCACAGTGGTGATTGGTCAACAATAATCCTTTATCAGATATCATTTCGCCAGTGCAGCCACCTGCAAACTGTAGTACGGCGTCCTTCATACTACCATTGTTAATGCTATACAGGTCATCTTTGGTGAGGCGCAAACCCAAACGCTGCATTTCCTCATAGTTTTTGCCAATGAGCATGGGTATCCACATACCCTCATCAGCCTTTGCGCCTTGCAGTGTCATCACCGCAGCAAACAGCAGAAATATTTTTTTCATTAACTAATTATTTTTATGCTTACAAATGTACTCAGAGAAACTGATAAGTAATCAGGGTATAAAAGGGGGGATATTTAGCAGGCACACCAATGCGCGATGCAAGATATGTACACGAAAATGCAACAACCATACCAATGGCTGCTTTACAATACTAAATAATGACTAATATGTACACAAAAATACAGTGCTGCACAATGTGCAACAAAAACTAGTGAAAATAATTAAATAGAAGTAGCCCCCGAATATGGGAAAACAGGGGCTACTTGCAATATTAATTACTAACCTACTAATACCAATGGTAGTAGTGAGTATGGTTGTGCTCTTTCATTTCGCTCTTCCAAGCTTTTTTGTGTGCTTTGCGATGCTTACGAGCCGCAGCAAATGGTCTGTCCTGCTCCATTTTTCTTTTGGCTTTGAATTCCTTCTTATCGCTTTTCCAATCTTTTTTCCAAGCTTTATAGCAATGGAATTCTTTAGAATCGGATTTAGAGTCTCCTCCGTGTGCTGAAGCGCTATTTGCACCTATCAGTGCAATTGATAAAAACGCTGTGAAAACGTAATTTTTCATTCAAATATATTTTGTGCAGGCAAGATAAGTAATAAACTACATTTCACATAGCTTATCGCCACAGTTTTTTTTCTTTACTTCATAATTACCTGTTTTATACTGCATTTTTAGCCTGATTTCAGACACTGCATACCCCACTCTTCTATATGTATATCTTCATGGATAAGCCACTGGCGCAAGTCTACGTAGTATCTTAAGTACTGCAAAATACCGCCTCTCGCCTCCATACCAGTAAGCTAATGTTGCCACTGCACCATGGTTATTGGGAGGCTTAGGGGCTATTGTTTCGGTTGGTTTTATGGATACCATGTATCTTTCGTTATCGTCATAGTGTGTACCGGCATTTATTTCATAGCGCACAGCCTTCCCCATACTCTTTACGGTCATGTTGCCATTACTATTATTGCTTATTCTCTCGGTCAACTTCACTGCATAGTCTCCTATCCACAGGGTATCTGCTATCATTTATTGCCGCACATCCCTAAACGATATTACAAAGCTATAGTTGCACCCATGCCTGCCTGCTATACCCCCGCTCCAGCACTGCTGAGTGGCAGTAAGTACCTTGCCCTTCTGCCCCAGTACAATAATGTGCAGCGATAATAAAACTAATGTCCCAAATAGATATTTCACGTACAATGCATGTTAGGATATTAAATTTACATCAACTGCACCATATTATTTACCACTCATTAGTACAGTCTTTCGTTATTTTGTGTCATGACAAAAAAGGCTCTGTTTATTATATACGCTCTGCTAATTGTTTTGCAGTCGTGGGCGCAACCAGTTATAGCCCCAGCCGACACCAGCGCACCTCCACACAGTAGGCTACGCATCAGCTTGCTCACCTGCGGCATCGGCGACCAAGTATACGAAACCTTCGGCCACACAGCTATACGCATAGTAGACAGCAACATATCTGGCCCACTGGGCGATGTAGTGTATAACTACGGCATGTTTAACGGCTATGACGAGAATTTTGAAATGAAATTTATGCGTGGCAAGTTGCTCTACTATGTAGGCACTAATCTTTTTTTCGATTTCATGTCTGAGTATCAAGAGTTTGGTCGGAGCGTGCAAGAGCAAGTATTGCTGATACCCAGCCACAAAAAAGATGAGATCAATAATTACCTGCGTATCAATGCCCTACCCGAAAACAGAAATTATAAGTATGATTTCTTTTTTGATAATTGCGCCACTCGCCTCCGCGATATTTTCCCTTCAGCACTAGGCAAAGACTTTGTGTACGGCAATGCGCTATCCCACAATGAGCAGTACACATTCAGAGACATTATTAATCAATACTTCTATCGCAAGCACTGGGAGCGCATAGGTGTAAACATACTATTGGGTAGCAAGATAGATAAAGTGATGAGTAATACAGACATCATGTTCTTGCCCAACTATCTGCGAGAAGGCCTGGATAAAGCGACACTTAATGGCAAAAAAATAGCTACCCCACCCCAGTTGTTGCTAGATGGTAGCCCACATGTGCCAGCAGGCATCAATGTACCTCTGCTACTCACCAGCTTGCTGCTTGCCCTCACAGTAATAGGCATCAGCACCCCCAAACTTCGCCTAGTAGGTCGCATTGCCAATTTTCTGACGCTATTCCTTACAGGTTTGCTGGGCTGCATTATCCTTACCATGTGGTTTGCCACAGACCATCAGGGCTGTAGCAACAACTACAACCTGCTATGGGCATTGCCACTAAATATTGTGGTGGCTTTTGCCCGTCCCAAAGTACGAAGTAGGTACTCGCTAATAGCAATGGTGCTTATAGTGATGTCGTTTATACTGCACCTACTGCATGTGCAGGGCATTATACTAGAGTTGTGGCCACTGCTGGGGGCTCTACTGGTGGTACATTATTCTATTTTCAGACAAAACGCTAGTAAATAACAGCTATGAGCTACCAGATGTATTACCGCAAAACCGGATCAGGCCCAGCACTTGTATTGCTCCATGGCTTCCCAGATAGTGGCGCTATATGGCATCATGTTGCCGCCCAGCTATCTGCATCCTATACCGTGCTGGCACCAGACCTACCCGGCAGCGGCTACAGCCCACTGCCACACCCTATGCTACTACCAGAGATGGCTACACACATAGCTCAAATGCTGCGCACAGAAGGCTTTGACAATGCAGTAATAGCAGGTCACTCTATGGGCGGCTACACTGCGCTAGCATTTGCGGCAGAGTATACACATATGGTACGCGGACTATCGCTCATACACTCTACCGCTACTGCAGACGACCCCGAAAAAACAGCCACCCGGCTCAAAGCCATGGAGCTAATACAGAACGGTGGCAAAGAAATGTTTGTAAAACAAATGACCGCAAACCTATTTGCAGATAGCTTTAAGGCAGCTCACCCACTATTAGTAAAGCACAAAACCGATACTGGTATGGAACTAAGCACCGAAGGCATGTTGAACTTTTATAAGGCTATAACAGCCCGCCCAGACCACACTGGTACAATAGCTGCTGCTACCTATCCAGTGCAATGGATAATAGGAGAAAAAGATAATATCATAAACTTTACTAAAAACTTAAGTGAATGCCACAATTGCCCCATTAATTTTGTAGCTTTATATTCCGATTGCGGTCATATAAGCACTATAGAGCGTTCAGCTCAGCTTATAGCTGATCTGAGCACATTCAGCGGATACTGCTATCAACTACACCCTGAAACCGAATGAAAAAACGGATTGTAACCATACTGCTTTTCCTAATTCTGCTTATCAGCAATGCAGTTTGGGCTTCACATATAGTAGGTGGCGACTTTGTGTACAAATATCAGGGAGATACTATAATCAATTTTCAGCTATTTCAGAAGTACACGGTAACACTGTATATATATCAAGATTGTAACGAAGGAGTAAAAGATGCAATAGCCCAAGACAATCCTGCACACTTTACCGTTTACCCCGATAACGGTAGTTTTTTACCCTACAGGTTTGATACCAATATATTTTACAACCCCAACCCTACATCTGATGGAGCTATATCGGTCCCCCCAAACTTCAGCAACGATTGCATAACTAATATCCCTAGTCTGTGCTTACTACGCAAAAAATTTGAAAAAACATATTACCTGCCAGTCTCTACTACGGGCTATGTAGTGGTGTATCAGCGCTGCTGCCGCAATGCTAGTATTTTGAATGTACTGAACCCGGGCGATGCTGGTGCTACCTATTATTGCCGCATACCTCCATCTAATACCCCCAACAACAGCGCTGTATTCAAAAACTATCCGCCACAGATTATCTGCATTAACAACCCTCTTTACTACGACAACTCTGCTACTGATGCCGATGGCGACTCTCTATCATACGAGTTTTGTGTGGCTGAAGAAGGCGCCACGGGGGCCGATATAAAACCAAAAATAGCCTCACCACCACCATTCGACCCAGTAACTTATTCTGCATCTTATACCTACCAAAACCCCATAAATGGCTTCCCGATTATACAAATAGACCCCATAACAGGATTGGTAACTGGCACCCCAAACCGCATAGGGCGTTTTCTGGTAACTATATGCTGCTCTGAGTGGCGGGGCGGCGTGATAATAAATACCGTAAAACGGGAATTTCAGTTTGTAGTCACAGACTGCTCAAAGGTGGTAGTGGCAGATATACCACTGTTTTCAGATGTACCCAATACCTACATCATTAATTGCAAAGATTACACGGTATACTTTGTAAACACTAGCAAGGGTGGATTTAACTACAAGTGGGACTTTGGTGTGGCCGAAACTGGTGCCGACGTATCGACAGATTTCCAGCCAACATACACCTACCCCGATACAGGTACCTACACCGTGAAGCTGGTAGTAAATCCTGGCACTACCTGCCCAGATAGCATAACTCGCCTGGTAAAGATATACCCGCGCTTCTTCACCAATTTTACAGATAGTGGTGTTTATTGTCCGGGCTCGCCCATCACTTTTACAGACCAAACAGTAGCCACCATCAAACCTATTCTATTCTGGAACTGGACCTTTGGCGATGGGACATCATCTGACCAGCAAAACCCCGTGCACACCTTCGAGACAGGAGGCACATTTAATGTTATACTGATATCTCAAAACGTTAAAAATTGTGTAGACACCTCTCTCCGCCGCATAGTAGTGCAAAACTTTAAACCCTATGCTGGTGACGATACTATTATAGTGCGGGGCGAAACCATACAGTTTCAGGCACAAGGAGGCACTAGCTATGCTTGGTCGCCAGCAACACGCCTATCCGACACGGCTATAGCTAATCCTCTGGGCGATTTCTCAGACACTGGCTATTACACCTACTCAGTGTTTGTGCGCAGCGACTACGGCTGCTATGGCTACGACACAATAAGGGTATGGGTGGTGAACAATGCATCCTTTACACTACCTACTGCATTTACGCCTAATGGCGATGGCAGAAACGACGTATTCAGACCACTGGCAGTAGGCTACCGCAAACTCAAATACTTCAGGGTATTTAACCGATGGGGCGAGCAGGTATTTTATGGCGAAAGCATAGAAAACGGCTGGAATGGCACCCACAAGAACCAACCCGCTGAAATGGGTGTTTACTACTGGCAGATAGTGTTTGTAGACAGGTTTGGAGTAGAAGGACAAGTAAAAGGCGATGTAACCCTGATACGCTAATAACACCAAAAGCCACCTACAATTTGTAACAAAAAATATGTAGGGAAAAACTAAGAAAAAGTTTTGCAAGAACGATTTTCTTTCTATTTTTGCAATCCCAAAACGGGACATTCCTCCTTAGCTCAGTTGGTTAGAGCACATGACTGTTAATCATGGGGTCCCCCGTTCAAGTCGGGGAGGGGGAGCAAAAGGGTCGCAAATTGCGACCCTTTTTTATGTTTAACTGCTTGATACAATATCGAGTTTTGTTACCCTAACTGTTTTCTTAACCCCTTTCCCATACCCTCCCACTAATCCCACAACGTCCTCACCACACTCGGCTTTATAGCCTCAGCAGTATCTTTCAGTGCGGCTTTTTTGTCCACTTTGTGTGCTTGTAGCTGGTCGTCGAGGCAGGGGAGCATAAGCGGTTGCAGGTGTTCTTTGCGGGCAGTGGTGTCTAGCCAAGCAGTTAGGGTGGCCGCATTAAGTACAAAGGGCATGCGCTGCCCGTGATTGTGTATAGTAGCCATCATAGCATTGGCTGGGGTGGTTATGATGCTACAGGTACGTACCATTTCTCCGGTTTGGGTATTTACCCATTCGTCCCATACACCACCTAGCAGCAGCGGTGCGCCATCAGCCGCATATATGTAGTAGGGTTGTTTGTCGCGCCCCACATGTTGCCACTCAAAAAAACCCGCCACATACACCACACACCGCCTTTGCGCCGCAGCTCTGAAAGACGGCAACTCAAACACCGTTTCGCAGCGAGCATTCAGCGTTTTGTGCCACAGTTCGTGCGCTAGTTGCACGGTAGGCATACCAGCAGGTATAAGCCCCCACACCACGGGCTGCACGGCAGTGGGCTTGTCATTGGTGGTTACAGGTAGCTCTGGGTGGTCGAAGCCACTGACGGTGAATCTGGTAGGATATTCACCCACATCTACTCCACTACCCAGCTTTTCTTTTAGAGCCCCCTTAGCAGGTGTAGCTACATGATAACACATACGCTGATAAAATTACAGAAAACAATACCTTTTATATGGATTTAGGCATTGTATCACAGGCAATAAGTGAAATATCATTCTAAAATCTCAACAGGCGAAACCATGCAGATTTAACACTAAATATCAAATTTGCATGGGTGCTCCCATTTTTAAGCACAAAAATATTCGTGTCCATTTAGTCCATATAGTACTCCAACATGCCCTTCATCAGTGCACTCCAGCCGTCATTGGGTATACCCTGCCACATGGCACCATTTCCTGCTGCATGGTTTCTGCCATGGTATATAGCAGATAAGTCGTGCTGGTTGCGCAGCACCACTATAGTGGTAGTGTCAGCACTTTTATCAGGTGCATCACCTTGCCCAGGTTGAGCTGACGGTCTCAGCCTCATAGCAAAGGTCTCCATGCTCGTATCGGGATAGTCGTCATACTCCAGCGCTTCTATGGTTAGCCAGTCATACTGAGTAGCAGCATTGGTGTTGGCATTGGTCACTAGCACATGGTCGCCTCGGCGCGCATGGCGCATCACCTTATGGCCACTACTATCCGCCAGTCCAAAACAAACCTCATTCATACCTGCATACTTGCCCCAGTTGGTTACATTCAGCAATCTGTCTTTTATATCCACAAACAAATCCTCAGCATCATCAGTGGTTTCAGCACTAAGACTATGTATTATGTCGGTTTCAGTACCTTCATTATGTTCCGGCACCAGATAGTGTAGTTCAGCCACAGGCAGTATGTTTAATGAAAATTACTAAAAAACGCAATATTCAATGTACTTATTGCAGATAATCAACAACATATTTTTGCCACCATCTTGTCTACCAGCTTTTCCTTACCATGCCGCTACCCTCTCAGCAGCACCATATCGCCCTCATCTGTCATACGCACCATCCTAGAAGGCTGTCTTATTACCTCATCATCTTGCCTGTAGCGTACCACATAGTCTGCACCACTAATTATAGTCTGACTTATGCCGCTGTATAGGACTGGTGTATGCGCGCCACTTATGTTGGCAGATGTAGACACAAGCGGTCTGCGTAGCCGCTTTATAAGTGCCTTGCAAAACGGATCTGTGGTTACCCTTATGGCCACACTACCATCGTCATTCACCACATTATCTGCTAGCTCCAGCGCATTGTCATATATCACCGTTGTAGGCCTTTCAAAGCCCTCTACAATAGCTATAATATCTGGCGGGGGGGCAGCCACATAGTGCAGTATATCGCGGGCATCAGCCAGCAGTACTATCATGCTTTTTTCGGCTGGTCGCTGTTTCAGTACATACACTTTAGCTACAGCATCAGGGTTAAGTGCATCGCAGCCCAGCCCCCATACCGTATCTGTAGGGTATAGTATGGTGCCACCCGCTAGCAGTGTTTGCACACAGTTTTTTATATCTTCTTCGAAGTCCACCATAATAATTGTTCGTTGGTTATGCCATACGCACACTTGAAGTGTTGCTCCGGGCAGCTCTTATGCCCATGCAGCCCGCATGGTCGGCAACTGAGTTTTTCAGCTGTTTGCACTACACGCCCGTTAGTGCGCAGTGGACCAAAACCAAACTCTGGCACCGTAGAGCAAAACACCGCAGTTACAGGTGCATCCATAGCCGTAGCAAAGTGTAGCGGGGCAGAATCATTGGTATAGTTCATAGCAGCGCCCTTCATCAGCGCAGCCGATTGTAGAAAGTTCAGCTTCCCACACAGATTCTGCACATGGGTGCGGGTAGCCTTGTCTATTATTTGTTGCACTGCCATTTTGTCGGCAGGGGCACCTATCAGGTACAGATTGTAGTACTCTGGCAATTCATCTATCAGTTCTGTCCATTTATCTGCCGCAAACTGTTTGGTAAACCATACCGATGTCGGTGCTATGCACACATAAGGCATGGTTTGATATGGAGCTACATGTTTGTAGTCGGTAGCTGTGGGGTATAGCGCTGGCATAGCTGGCACAGTATCTGTAATATCAGCTATCAGTTGTTGGTTTCTGTAGACCTCATGTGCCGTATGAGCATCACCCGGCTTACCTATTACATGTGGTAATTTTCGGGTAAATGAAAATGACAAAGGATTTTTATCAAAACCCGCCCTGTATGCGGCTCCCGATAGCATGGTGATGATGCCCGATGTGGCAAATCTGTGGACATTGATAACATGCGTATAGTTGGCCCGCCTTACCCTCATAGACAGCCGCAGCAGGTTGCGGTTTTTGTTGTTGCTTTTGTCCCATACCAGCACTTCGGTTATGTACGGATGCTTGGCTAGCAAGCCTTCATTGCCCTTGCGTAGCAGAAAATCTATCTGTGCACCAGGGTAGTGAGCATGCAATTTTTCGGCTATAGCAGTAGCCAGCACCACATCGCCGGTAAAGGCTGTTTGAATGATCAGAAATCTAAACATTGATGTGGCGAAATTACAACTGTATTGGTTTTTGAATGTTTTAACAATAAAAAAAATCTGTTTTTTCGGATTTTGGTCCTAAATTTGTTTCATAACAAACATAACCAATCATACAAAGATGAGAAAGGTATTTCTTACATTAGGCGTTATTCTGTTATCTGGTGGTCTTTTAATGGCTCAGGGTAAAAAAAGCAAGAAAAAAGACAAAGCCAAAACTGAACAGTCTGAAACAGCTGTGAGCGCACAAGCTGTTACTGCTGCACCCAGTGCACCAGCTACATCCCTCGTGCTAGAGGACATGGCCTTTACTGATAATGTTCACGACTTTGGCAACATACCAGAAGGTCCAGATGCAAACTTCGTGTTCACTTTCAAAAACAAGGGCAAAGAACCTATCATTGTTCAGAAAGCGCAACCATCATGCGGCTGCACAGTACCTTCTTTCTCTAGCGAGCCTGTACCTCCGGGTGGCACTGGCAAGATAGATGTATCTTATCATACTAAGGGCAGACCAAATGCTTTCACTAAATCTATTACTGTAGTATCTAATGCAGGTACTAAAGTACTGACCATAAAAGGAACAGTGGAAAAAGCACCAGCAAGCTCTGTACCAGAGAACACATCAATGATGAAAACCAACTAATAACACAATCCTCTTACAATTTTTAAATAACCATTCAACTAGATAAATTTCATGAAAAAAGTAATCTTCGGTCTTCTTTGCTTGTCAATATCAGCCGCCGTAAGCGCACAAGATGGCAAAACTAATGCTCCTGCAGCACCACAACCTGTAGCGCAAACACCACCACCGCCGCCAGCACCACCTAAGGCTAATCCTAATGCTGGTAAATTCAAATTCAGTGAAGAAACTCACGACTTTGGCGAAATACCAGAAGGACCAGTTGCAGAGTATGATTTCGAATTCAAAAACGTAGGTAAAGAACCTATCGTTATCCAAGAAGCTCATGGTTCATGCGGTTGCACAGTGCCAAAATGGCCAC
>JBIKKS010000354.1:0-3079 GCA_044360235.1 Flavipsychrobacter sp.
TATACATCTATAAAGTAAACAGTAAAAACAACAAAAAAGGCGACCTCAAGCAATCTAAAATTGACGACGAAAAACGTAAAATGGAGATTACTAGAGCAGCCGCTGCACTGTTCACCAACTATCAGGAGCTTATGCGCGCTGCAGCCCGCTACGACTATCACGACATGATACTCTGGGTGCTAGATGCATTCAGCAAACATCCAGTACTGCTACAAAGCTATCAGGAGCGATACCAGTATATACTGGTAGACGAGTTTCAGGATACTAATGGTGCCCAGAACGAACTACTGAAATACCTGACCTCCTACTGGGACAACCCCAATGTGTTTGTGGTAGGCGACGATGATCAAAGTATATATGAATTTCAGGGGGCGCGTATCCGCAATATCATAGACTTTTACGACCGGCACAGTACCGACATCAAGGTAATAGTACTGCCCCAAAACTACCGCTCTTCGCAGGCTGTTATAGACAGGGCTATGGCTACCATACAGCACAACAAACAACGCCTCATCAATCAGTTGCATAGCCTGCAACTAGATAAAAATATTGTGGCTGCTAATCATCGTTTTCTAGATGGCAAAGACACTGTGGAGCCCGAGATAAGAGTGTACCACAACATACTGCACGAAGAGGCGCACATAGTGATGCAGATAGAGGCACTGAGAGATAAAGGAGTGCCCCTGCGCGATATAGCAGTGCTGTATGCACAGCACAAACAGGCAGATAACATCATAGCCCTAATGGAGCGAAAGGGCATTGCTTACAACCTGAAAAAGGAAGTAAATATACTTGCCGACCCACTCATTACCCAGTTGCTCAATGTGCTGCGATATCTGGATGCCGAGCGCAAAAAAACCTTTGATGGTGAGGAGCTGTTGTTTGAGCTCATGCACGCACCTTACTTTGGCATAGCTCCAAATGATATAGCCCAACTGGCGCTATACATGCAGCAACAGCGCAAGGAAAAAGGAGCTATCAGGTGGCGAATGGCACTGTCCAATCCGCTGATGATAGAAGCCCTGAATCTGCCTACTGCCAGTCACATGCACCGTCTGGGCCGCAACCTAGACCACTGGGAGCAGCAACAGCTAGCCATGCCTCTGCCACTACTAGTAGAGAAAATAATACACGAAAGTGGCATAATAGCCAATGTGCTCAAAACAGCACAGCACCTCAATACCATACAACTTATACACACATTCTTCAGCTTTGTGAGCGATGTGTATGCCCGCAATATACGTATGCGTATACCAGAGTTTCTGCGAATGATAGAGCGTATGGAAACAGAAAGCATTACCCTACCCATGCAGCGTGTGGTACAGTCAGAGAACGGGGTGTATTTCTACACCGCTCATGGCGCCAAGGGCAATGAATTTGAGTATGTATTCCTCATTGGTTGCACCACTGGGTTCTGGGAAAAGAAGAAGTCGGGGATGGGCACTTTCTCCCTACCCGATACCCTTACTGCTACTACCGACGACGTAGACAGCTCGTACAAAGTAGAAGTAGCCCGACGTTTGTATTACGTAGCACTCACACGTGCTCGCAAGCACCTGTACATATCTTATGCACTCAACGACAACAATGGCAAAGGACTGGAGCCATCGGCATTTATAGACGAGATAGCGCATGCCGATGGGACCAATAGAATAGTACTGAGCACAGAGCAGATACTGAAGCACATAGAGTGGGCGCTAACACCTGTACCAGATGTGCGCATACGCACTACCAATGCACAATGGATAGACCGTAATTTGCAACAGTTTGTTATGAGTGCCACACAACTCAATAAATTCTTACGTTGCCCGCTCAGCTTCTATTACGAAACCATTTTGCGTGTACCGTTTCAGAAGAGCGATGCGCTCTCTTTTGGTACTGCCATACACTATGCGCTGGAGCGGCTATACTTGGACCGCAAACTGCACGATGGTACTTTCCCGCCCAAGGAAAATGTGATAGCAGCTTTCAAGTCTGAGATGTACCGAGAGCTGGCCAGCTTCACACATATACAGTTTGAGCGACGAATGGAGCAAGGCGAAACGATACTGAGCGACTATTACGACCATTACCTACCCACCCTGCACACACAGGTAGAGATAGAATTTAAGATACCCCGATACCAGCTAGATGGTGTACCCGTTACCGGCAAAATAGATAAGATAGAAATGCATGGCGATACCTGCACTGTAATAGATTATAAAACGGGTAATGCCGAAAAATCTGCATCTAAATATCTGGCACCGCCCAATGAAAAAGACCCACTCGGCGGCGAGTATTGGCGGCAGATGGTGTTTTACAAATTAATTATAGAAAACTATGACGACCGCAACTGGCATGTAAACACAGGCAAGTTTGACTATGTGCAAAAGACCGATAAGGGTGAGTTTAAACAGTACACTGTACCGGTATTTGAGGCAGACGAACTGATAGTGCGTCACCAGCTAAAAGATGCATACACTCGTATTATGAACCACGAGTTTGATAAAGGGTGTGGCGACGAAAACTGCCATTGGTGCAACTTCGCAAAACGTTATCAGCTCATACGTACAGATGATGATACGGAGATGGATGATGATGAGTGATAGTAAATGGAACACTCTTTCATAGCACTGACGGAGCTATTCATTGACTGTCTAGTTAACATTATAGTTATTGTTCCTAACTTTACGACTGTAAATATAGTATAGCTGTGAAAACGATTTTGCTAACAATACCTGACCAACACTATTCCTTCATAAAGGAATTAGTATCTAGTATTGATTACCTACAGGTAACAGAGACTGGCATAGATGATCCTATACCTACCGCAGCAGAATTTGCAGAAGGTATGCGAAGTGCTATAGCTGAAGTAAAAGAGATTAAAGCTGGTAAGAAAAAAGGCAAATCACTCGAACAGTTTTTAAATGAGCTTTGAGATTATAACCACCGAGTTTTTTCAGAAACAAGCACGGCGGTTGCTAAAAAAGTACCCCTCTCTTCGTATTGAATTGCAAAGTTTAAAGTCAAATCTATTGCAAAACCCAACTAAAGGCACGCCTATCGGTATGGGTTGTTATAAAATCAGGCTTGCTATAGC
>JBIKKS010000355.1:0-3076 GCA_044360235.1 Flavipsychrobacter sp.
GTGGCTGGCAAACTGGGACCAGATATGACCCCGTCTATGAACACACTGACTGGTAAAGGTGACCTGATGCTGCTGAATGCACTGCTGAGCAACTTCCCGGTGACAGAACAGCTAGCTGAGAAACTGAAACTGACACAGTTTAAGAGTATACCTATCAAGGATATGAAACTGTTCTTTGAGTTTGTGAATGGCAGGGTGAATGTGCAGCCCTACAAAATGAAGATAGGCAATGACATAGAAGCAGAGATAGCCGGTAGTCATGGGTTTGATCAGACACTGAAGTATGGTGCTAATATAGTGGTGCCCCGTGCGCTGCTGGGTAGTGCTGGCAATGCTATGGTGAATAACTTGTTGAGCCAAGCCGCAGGAAAGGGCATACCGATAACACTGGGCGACAAAGTGAACTTTGCAGTGAACATAACAGGTACTACCAGCAAACCAAAGGTGGAAACTGACCTAAAAAGTGCCGCCAACAATGCTGTGAACAACATAAAAGAAGAAATAAAAAAAGAGGTAGAGAAGAAAATAGAAGAAGTGAAAACACAAGTGAAAGACACTGTGAAGGCAGTGAAAGCACAGGTGGTGAACCAAGCCAAGGAAGAGGTGAAAAAACAACTGACCGGTGATGGAAAATCGGCAGAACAACTGGCTAAGGAAGCAGAGCAGAAAGCGAAAGATGTAGAAAACAAAGCAAAAGAAGGACTGAAAGGATTGTTTAAGAAAAAGTAAGATAATAACACTGATAAAAAGAGCAGGTTTGCGTGGGCAGACCTGCTCTTTTTGGTATATGCAATGTGGGGGTGATAAATGATGACGGTAGTGACAGGCAGTGTTGCGCACTGGCACTGATGAATTGTGAAAGCCTGTACATGCTACCGATGAAACCAGAAGGGTGGACTGCTGGAAAAGTGTGGTGGACGACTACTTGATCTTGATAAGTAGATTATCTAAGGATCTGGAGCCACACTCGGGGCAGGTAGCCTTGATATCTGAAAACTCAGCAATGGAGCCTTCTGGAGCTTCGCTGATAGCTTTGATAACGGTGGTAGGTAAAAAGAAACCAGACACCTGTATAGTGGGGGTAGGTTTGGGCGACTTGATGCGGAATGAGTATTGAGTGATTTTGTAGGGATAGCTATAAAGAGAACCTGGGAAAACGGCAATTAGCTTGGTTTGGGTGAGTATGAACTTTTTGTAAGATTCGGTGCGGGGTATGTTGCCGAGTTGTGCCACAGGAGCGGGTATGCTATCAGAGATGAAATTGAGTGTTTTAATAGTTTTTTTGGTTTTGTTGTTGATCACTGCCAGCCTCATCAATTTATTCTTGGCTGGGTACGGCATAGCCAACACAGATACGGTGTCGGCAGAGATCTCTGGATTGCCAATACGCAGGCTTTTGTCGAGGCTTTTGAGGGTGAAGTCGGCAGGCTTTAAGCCCTGACATTGTACTTGAATTGTATTGTTGCCACCATTGAACAAAAGTAAAGTATCCTTTCTTGCACACCATTTATTCCATGCATATACACTATCGGTTTGTGCAAAGAGGCTAAAAGATAAGAACGAAAAAAGGGAGGTAAGGATTGATTTTATCATACTTAACTGACATTAGTTAAATGCTGTTGATAGCAAAAGGTATAAAACGAAAACGGGCATAGGCGAAAATAAGTATTTCTGATAACAGCGGGCGGTATGTGTATGTTAAAAAAAAAGAAACCCTGCACCGAGATGTGGTGCAGGGAAGTGAAAAGAGATAAAGAAAAAAAGATTAGAAACCTTTTTTAGCTACACCATCTTCTATTGCTTTAAGTGCCTTTACTTCGTTCATAATGGCAGCCATTTTATTTCCTTTGCCATCGTTTCCAGCAGCCATGTAGCCACCACGCGCAGTACGTGTGATAACGGCATCGTGCATAGGAACGTCTTTTTCTTTAGTTTTCAGGCAATATGCTTTAATCATTTTTGAAGTGTCCATTTTTATTGTTTTTAGCGTGTTAATGAATGTAAAGAAATATGATTACTGCACAATTTACAAATTTTTTTTCGTGAACAATACAGACAAATGCCAAAAATTATAAAAATGAAGGTAGCAAAGTATAACTGTGATGTTTCTAACAGACATATAAAGTAAAAACTAAAAATGTGTGAAAGAGAGAAAAAAATATGGTGCCAGCTGAAACTGACACCATGTAAGTAACAAATATTGTAACAGAAATTGATTGTAACGACTAGAAAAAACTTAATTATTGCTTACCCTGCTGCTGACGGTAAACATCATAGCCAGGATCTTCAATGCTGGTGTAAACTATGCACCAGTGACCCAAAAGACAAAGCCCCCAAGCAGCTACAGTCCAAGCATGCCAAGGATAAGCCCATCCTTTTACACCCTTGTCATAAAACATAAATGAAAGAACAGTAGCTATGGCAAATACCAAGCAATGAACCAGAAACATTGATTTTTGCTTTGCGGTTGGTTTTATCTTTTTCGGCATTTTTACAATTTTATACATTGCAAAGATAACGGGGAGTTGTGATAATTTCAAGAAAAGGAAAACAGATAATGGTATTTTTTTCGTGAAAAGTGATGAGGAGTGGTGTTTGGAGTAGATACTTTATATTTACGGCTGGTTACCAGAAAAAGCTGGTAGCTGCACAGAGCTAAAACTATTCATAAAAACAGCAACTATGGATTTTAAGGAATACAGGATTTCCGGTCACCTGAGGCATGTAATAAGTAGTGTAGTGGCAATACTAGCTATAGTGCTATGGAGCGGGAAACAATGTGCAGCACAGTATGACTATGACTACCTATCGTATGACGAGTTTTATCAGGGATTGGCACCCTATGGGCAATGGATAGAAGACCCTACATATGGGTATGTGTGGTCGCCGGGAGTAGATGATGGTTTCAGACCATACTATACAAACGGTCACTGGGTAATGACAGAATATGGCAACACATGGGTATCGGACTACACATGGGGTTGGGCATGTTTTCACTATGGCAGATGGACGTATGACCCCTATTACGGCTGGCTATGGATACCGGGAAACTACTGGGGCCCAGCATGGGTAAGCT
>JBIKKS010000357.1:0-3073 GCA_044360235.1 Flavipsychrobacter sp.
TTTGGCGGGCAGAAAATATGAATATACGTCAGTTGATTTATTCAGCTCTGGCGGCACCACCTATACAGAAAAAGCAGTAATAACATCACATGGCAATACCCTGCTGCTGCAACCTTCTGTTGTAGTGCAAACTGGAGGAGCAAAAACCAATATTTATGCACGCATGGGTATAATAGTACCTATTATGAACCTGCTAGTGAATGACGTTAATTACAACGAAAGCGTGAATAACAATGTCGAAAAAACTACAGAGGAATATAGTATGTACTTTTCACTAGGCGCTAGTGGTGCAATGGGTGCTAGTATTAACCTAACCCACGACCTTCGTTTATACACTGAACTGTGCATGGTATCTTACACTCCTTATTTAGCTAAGGGTACGAGAACAGAGTATACTAGAAATGGGGTTAACTATTTGAGCTATTTATCTTTAAGTGATAGAGAAATTGAATTTGAAAAAACAGGTAAATTGGTTGCTTCGCAAGACCCAGATAAACCTACAATTTCACGAACCCAATCAATACCTTTCAGCAATATAGGCATCAATGCAGGCATAGTGATACAACTGTAGAACATATCTGAGTAAAAAATAACCAATAACTTTAAGAGAATTTTTTGCAATTGTTTTACTGATAAAAGTATTCGGTACTAACTTCGTACCCATGTTAGAGCAATACTGCAAGTCGCTGGTAAGTTACAAACGCCTACCTACTAGAGAAGTGAAAATTGGTGACCTCCTGATAGGCAATGGCCACCCCATAAGAATACAAACAATGACCACTACCGACACTATGGATACCATGGCTACGGTAAATCAAACTATACGGTGTATAGAGGCTGGTGCAGAACTGGTGCGCATAACCGCTCCCAGCAAAACTGAAGCAGAAAACCTACTGAATATAAAAAATGAACTGCGAGCCAGAGGATACAATACCCCTTTAGTAGCAGACATCCACTTTACCCCAAATGCAGCTGAAATAGCTGCTCGCATAGTGGAAAAAGTTAGGGTAAACCCAGGCAACTATGTAGACAAGAAAAAATTTGACCTCATAGAGTACACCGACGATGAGTATGCTGCAGAAGTGCAGCGTATAGCAGAGCGGTTTACCCCCTTGGTAAAAATATGCAAAGAGCATGGCACGGCTATGCGCATAGGCACTAATCATGGTTCGCTAAGCGATAGGATAATGAGCCGCTATGGCGATACTGCCATGGGCATGGTGGAAAGCGCAATGGAGTTTTTGAGAATAGCCAGAAACGAAGACTACCACCAGATAGTGCTGAGCATGAAAAGTAGCAATCCACAAGTGATGGTGCAGGCATACCGCTTACTGGTGCAGCAGATGGATTATGAGTTTGGTGAGTGTTATCCGCTACACCTAGGTGTTACAGAGGCTGGCGATGGCGAAGATGGTCGTATAAAAAGTGCAATAGGCATAGGCACACTGCTGGAAGATGGCATAGGCGACACCATAAGAGTATCACTAACTGAGGACCCCGAATTTGAGATACCAGTATGCAAAGACATAGTAAGCAGATATCCACCCGCAGACCCTATGGAAAGCCAGATCTCTGAAGAAATCCCTACTGACTGCATAGCAGCTGTTCCCAGCAAGCCACTACCCTACTCGCCATATGAGTACAGCAGAAGGTACACTACCAACATAGGTAATATAGGCAGCAGCCATATGCCTGTAGTAATAGCCGACTATTATGCCTACGACAACCTAACCCCTGCCAGCCTGAAAGATATAGGGTATAGTTATGACCAAACTACTGATAAGTGGCACATAAGCGATGGAGCTGCCGACTATATATACACCGGCACCACATTACCCACCTTTGCTTTGCCAGGCACACTACAAGTAATATGCGATTATAAAACATGGCTAAAAACAAAAGACCGCGATAGCTGCCACCCATACCTTACCGAAAAACAATACAAAGACCACGAAGTACCTGCACACCAACTACACTTTGTATCGGTGGTGGTGACAGACTACGACACCAATTATGCATCGCTGATAAGCCGCCTGAAGCATGACAAAGGTGCGGTAATAATAGTGAGCTGCAGTAGCGAAAACAGTATGAAACCGCTACGCAGTTTTGCTACCCTACTCTTGCAGCAAGATGTAAAAACGCCTATCATATGGGCTGTGGAGTCGTGGGGTACATCTGCAGACACTCACTTGGTGAAGTTTGCAACAGATAGCGGCGGGCTGCTACTAGATGGCATGGGCGATGGACTGATGCTGATAAATACTACACCTATAGACAATACTGCTGTAAGTGGCAGAACCTACCTACCAGTAAACAGTAATGAACAATTCTGCAACAATACTGCTTTCTCTATACTGCAAGCCACACGCACTCGCATCAGCAAAACAGAGTACATAAGCTGCCCCAGTTGTGGCAGAACACTATTCGACCTCCAAGAAACCACAGCCAAAATAAGAGCCGCTACTAATCACCTGAAGGGTGTGAAAATAGCGATAATGGGCTGCATAGTAAATGGCCCTGGCGAAATGGCAGATGCCGACTTTGGGTATGTAGGCAGCGGACCAGGCAAAATAACCCTCTACAAAAGCAAAGAGGTAGTGAAACGAAATGTGCCCAGCGAAACTGCTGTTGATGAACTGATAGAGCTACTGAAAGAAAACGGTGCATGGGTAGATGTACCTGCACAATAAACAATAGGGGGAAAGAGACGTTGAAAAGAATACAAAGTATTTTGTTGTGGACTGCTGTAAATGTGCTGTTCAGCGCTAGCATTAGCGCACAAGAGCATCAGTACAAACTATCTGGCACCCTAAGTATGCAAACTGGTGAAACGTTTCCATATATGGTAACATTCAGCGAGGTAGACGGCAACCTCACTGGCGAAGCGGTAACATTTGCCGCGCCTCACCAAACCGTAAGTGTGATACGTGGCACTGTAGACAGATACGAGAAGAGATTGAGCTTCAAAGAAGTAGAAATAACCTCTTCGCGTAGCCAGCCTACTAAGGCTTATATGTGTCTGGTAAATGCTAAACTGTATTATGAACAAGACTACAGAGGTGCTACCCTGAAA